>CBDVDJ010000072.1:0-9189 GCA_965372695.1 uncultured bacterium | reverse complement strand
CCTTGCGGAAATACGAACAGGACCGGAGTGCGTGGAGGTCTTCGTCGCTGTAGAGCATGAGTATGCCGAGGTCCGGGTGAAAAGCGATCGAGTTGGCGAGATCCTTGTCATCCGGGGTGAATGACGGTGACAGGTAGACCACGGGCGATCCCAGGCTGCCCCGGTACAGGGCCTTTTCGACGACTGTGGAGCCGTAGCCCTCGGTCACAATCATGATGCTCCCCGCTTCGAGTCCGAGGGCATCCTGGAGGTGACGGAACCCGGCTTCGACGTCGTCCGGCAGGCGTTCGGCGTGCCGCAGGGGCATATTCTGCTGGGTGAGCAGAGAATCGGACCGGCTGCCCCCCTGGCCGCGCAGATCCAGGGTCAGCGACGAGATCCCGTCGATGCCGAGAATCTGGGCGTAGGGCGCAAATCTGGTCCTCGTGCCCCCGAAGTCGGGGATGAAGAGGACGGCGCCGGGGCCGTCACGCCGGCGAAGCGTCCCTTCGAGCACGACGCCGCCGGTCGACGGGATCGATACGAGCTCGGCCCCCTCGGCTTCGACGCGCCGCCGCCTTTCGGCGTCCCGTTCGCGGATGGCGTCCTCGATCAGGCCGTTGAGGTCTGAGGCCGTGTAGTGTTCGGTGTGGTCGACGAAGAGCTTCAGCGAGTTGATATCTTCGGTGTTGGCTCCGCGTTCGAGCGCGATGAGGTCGATATAAGCCAGGACGGCGTCGTCGTACGCGCCGGAGCGGCGGAGTGTTTCGGCGAGTATTCGCCGCGCGCCCACCGACGATTCGTCGTCCATGAGTTCGATCGCTATCGAGGCGTGGCGGAGCGCTGTTTCGTATTTGCCTTGTTCCATTTCGACCCGCGCGAGAAGCTCGTACGTGCCGCCCCGGTCGAGCGACCGCGCGTCCGTATAACGACCCCAGCGCGACGCCTCGACGAGCAGGCTCTCGGCGCGCTCGTAGTCGCGCTGACGCTCGATGAGGAACATGCCGTATGAATTGAGGATACCGACGTCGGCGGGGTAATACGCGAGGATACGGAGATAGGTTCGTTCGACGGCGCCAAAGTCTTCGATGGAGTCGTAGAGATCGACGAGCCACAGGAGGACAACGGCCTGCCGGTCGGCCGCCATGTCGCCGTTATGCTCGAGCATGGCCTCGAAGTAGTCGATCTGCTCCCCGGCCGACTCCGACAGGTCGAGCGTCCCCTCGATCCCCTCCTCCTGCGCCTGCGCCAGGCTGGTCGCGTGAGCCGACGTCAAGGAGGATCCTGTTGAGATCGCACAAATGATCACGACGACTGCGACGATGGTCATTCGCATCATTACAGCCCCAGCTCGGGCGCGATCGATGTCATCGCGTCGGTGACGTTCTGGATGTGTTCGTCCAGCTCGAGACCCAGCAGAATCGCGCCTTCAGCGATGTCGGCGCGGTTGACCGCCCGGGCGAACCCCTTGTCTTTCATTTTCTTCTTCACCGACTTCGGTTTGACTTCAGCGACCTTTTTCGACGGCCGGACGAGCGCGACCGCCGTGATGAATCCCGCCAGTTCGTCGACGGCAAAAAGCGATTTTTCCATCAGGGTGTCCCGGGAGACCCCCGTATGGTCCGCGTGCGAAAGGATCGCCCGGACGAGCACCTCGTCGTAGCCCCGCTCCCGCAGGATCTCCGCGCCGCGCATCGGGTGGTCGTCCGCCGTGGGATAGCGCTCGTAATCGAAGTCGTGGAGCAGCCCCGTGACGCCCCAGAGCGACTCGTCTTCGTCGAAACGGCGCGCGTACCACCGCATCGCCGCCTCCACCGCCAGGGCGTGTTTGACCAGATTTTTGCTCTTCGTGTATTCCGTCAAGAGGGCATACGCCTCGTCCCGGGCGGGTATTGACATGCGGGGGGCCTCCAGATGGCGTTTGACAAGGTTTGCACAAACGGCCTTGATCGCGTATATTGATAAGCCATTTGCAGTTAGAATCTCGGTATCCATTATAGTATAGCCATGGAATACAGTTCCAAAGAAAAACGACAGCGCGCCACGCGCGTGATCCGAAGTTATCTCGCCCGCTACCGCGGTGGATTGACCGCGGGAGGGGTGTGCCTCGTGCTCACCGACGTGCTCCTCCTCGCCAACCCCTGGATCCTCAAGCTGGCGATCGACGACCTCGAGGCGGGAACGGTCCGGGAGCGCCTCTACCTCTACGCGGTGCTCTTTGTCGGCGTGACCGCTGTTTCCGGTGTATTCCGGTTCCTGATGCGGCGGATTATGATCGGCATCTCCCGCAGGATCGAACTCGACATGCGTGCCGACTTCTTTGCCCACCTGCAGCGCCTCAGCCCGTCTTTCTACATCGAGCACCGGACCGGCGACCTCATGGCGCTCGCCACCAACGACCTCAACGCGGTACGGACCCTCGTCGGCCCGGGAGTCATGTACACGCTCAATACGGTGGTCACGGCGGGATTTGCGATCGCCGTCATGGCGGTCCTGTCGTGGAAGCTGACCGTGGCGGCGTTAATGCCCCTGGCGATCCTCACCGTGGTCATGTACCACAGCATCAAGGTGATCCACCGCCTGTTCGAACGCGTGCAGGCCAAGTTTGCGTCCATCAATTCGCGGGCGCAGGAAAATCTCAGCGGTATCCGCGTCGTCAAGGCGTACGCGCGGGAAGATCATGAATCGAAGGAGTTCACCGCGTTGAGCGGTTCGTACGTCGAACACAACATGAAATTGTTTCGCGTGCAGAGCCTGTTGATGCCGCTGCTCCAGACCGTGGCGGGGCTGGGGTCGCTCGCCCTGCTGGCCGCCGGCGGCAGGCTCGTGATCGACGGCGGCATCTCGCTCGGGACGTTCGTCGCGTTCAACAGTTACCTCGTGATGCTCATCTGGCCCACCATCGCACTGGGATGGGTAATGAACATACTCCAGCGGGGACTGGCGTCGATGGAGCGCATAAACGTCGTGATGGATACTCAACCGGAGATTGTCAGCGAAGAGCCGCCGTGCTCGCGGGCCGAAGGTAACGCGATCGAATTCGATCACGTCTCGTTCGCCTACAAACCCGGTGGACCGCTCGTGCTCGATGACGTCTGTCTCCGGATCGAGGATGGCGAGACTCTGGCCATCGTCGGGGCGACGGGGTCGGGCAAGTCGACGTTGACGTATCTGATTCTCCGCTTTTATGACCCGACAAAAGGGGAGGTCCGGATTGGGGATTGCCCGGTGCGCCACATTCCGCTCGATGATCTACGCGGGCGGATCGGCCTGGTACCGCAGGACATCTTTCTCTTTTCCGACACCATTCGCGAAAACATCGCGTTCGGAGTCGCCGAGCTGGAAGACCCCGTGCTCCAGATCGTCAGCGAGACGGCTGCGATCGACGAAGAAATCAGCGCGTTTCCGGGCGGGTACGAGTCGATGATCGGCGAGCGCGGCATCAACCTGTCGGGCGGGCAGAAGCAGCGCGTCGCTATCGCGAGGGCGCTGGCGCGCGACCCGAAGATCCTGATCCTCGACGACGCGCTCTCGAGCGTGGACGCGCACACCGAGGAGAAAATCCTCACGTCGATGGGTTCGGAACTGAAAAGCCGCACCTCGATCGTCATCTCGCACCGGATATCAACGGCGCGGGAGGCGGACCGGGTAATCGTGCTGGACGAAGGGCGGATCGTGGAACAAGGGTCCCACGACGATCTGGTCGCGGCCGGCGGAATTTACGCGCAGATGTATATCAGACAGCGCCTCATGGTCGATATGGAATCGGCGGGATAACCGATGGACTACATCCAGGCTGATGAACTTCAGGACAAGTCGTACGACTCGACGTTGATGCGGCGCATCCTGGGCTACATGCGTCCGTACCGGTCGACGGTGGCGCTGAGTATCGCGCTGCTGGCGCTGGTCTCTGTGTTTCAGCTCGCACCGCCGTACCTGACCAAGATCGCTATCGACCGCTACCTGGCGCCGGAGGGGGACCTGTCGCTGGCGCTGCGTTACGGGGGGTTGTGGAAGATCATCGGGCTGTATGCGGTGGCGTTGTTCGCCGGGTTCGTGACGAGCTACGTGCAGATTTACACGATGAGCTGGGTAGGGCAACGAGTGATGTTCGATCTTCGTGTCCAGATCTTCAAACAGATCCAGCGCATGGACGTCTCGTTCTTCGACAAAAACCCGGTCGGCCGGTTGATGACCCGGCTTACGAGCGACGTGGAAGTCCTCAACGAGCTGTTCACATCGGGCGTCGTCGCCATTTTTCTGGACCTGTTCTCGCTGACCGGAATCGTAGTCGTACTCTGCTACCTGAATCTGAAGCTGGCGCTTATTACATTTACCGTGATCCCGTTCCTCTTCGTGGTCGCCCACCTGTTCCGGTCGAAGGCGCGCAATTCATACCGGAAAGTGCGCGTGAGACTCGCATCGCTCAACGCATTCCTGCAGGAGAACGTGACGGGAATGAGCGTGGTCCAGATGTTCAACCGGGAGCGCGCCCAGTTCGACAAGTTCGATCGCCGGAACAGAAAGCTCTATGACGCGCACATCATGTCGGTCATGGCGTACGCGGTGTTCTTTCCGGCTATCGAAATACTCAGCGCCGTGGCGATAGGGCTGATCCTCGCGTACGGGGGCGGTGACGTGATCAGGGACGCAATGACGTTCGGCGCGCTGGTCGCATTTATCCAGTACGCCCAGCGGTTTTACCGGCCGATTCGTGACCTGAGTGAAAAATACAACATCCTGCAGGGGGCCATGGCCTCGAGCGAGCGTATCTTTTCACTGCTCGACCGTACCGCTTCGATAAGGGACCCCGAGCACCCCGTCGCCGTGCCTGACGGGGCCGCGGAGGTCGTATTCGAGAATGTGACTTTTTCGTACAACCCGGGCGAAGAGATACTCCACGACGTCAGTTTTCGTGTGGCTCCGGGAGAGAAGGTAGCCATCGTGGGCTACACGGGGGCGGGGAAGACCACCATTATCAACCTGCTCTCGCGTTTCTACGACGTCGACAGCGGCCGCGTGACCATCGGGGGCGTCGACATCCGCGACTTCGAGTTGTCGAAGCTTCGGGGATACGTCGCGACGGTTCTCCAGGACGTGTTCCTGTTTTCTGGCAGCGTGGCCGGGAATATCAAGCTGGGCAACGACGCTATCAGCGATGATGCGATGCGCGAGGTGTCGCGCCACATCAACGCGGAAAAATTTATCGAGAAACTGCCGGAGAAATACGAGCAGGACGTTGGTGAACGGGGCAACTCTCTGTCGGTGGGGGAGCGGCAGCTGCTGTCGTTTGCCCGGGCACTGGTGTACGATCCCCAGCTGCTCGTGCTCGACGAGGCGACCTCCAGTGTGGACACGGAGACCGAATTGCTCGTTCAGGATGCGCTCAAGAAATTTCTGGCCGGCCGCACCGCCATCGTTATCGCCCACCGCCTGTCGACGATCCGATACGTCGACCGTGTCATCGTCCTCCACAAGGGCCGCATCATCGAGGAGGGGTCGCACCGTGAGCTGCTGGCGCGGGGTGGACACTACTCGAAACTCTACGAACTCCAGTTCAAGGACCAGGAGAAAAGCGTTTACTGATAACGGCCGTCTGGTATGCTCGGCGGTATGCGCGCCGTCAGTTTTGTACTGGAGACTCTTTCCCATTTCGCGAAGGGCGTACAGGGGCCGCCACCCGGCGTGCCGTTTGCCGCCGACGCGGAATTCGAAACGGATCTGATCGCTCTCTGCCGCCACCAGCGGCTGAGCGCGATGGTGTCGGAGTCTTTCGGCGAGCTCGCCCTCCCGCCCACGATGTCGCGTATCACGGTTGCCCGCCTCGACCAGGAATCGGAGTCTCTCGCCCGGGTCAGCGCCAGGCGGCTCACTCTTGCCCGTCAGGTGGCCTCGAGGCTGTCCGCCGCGGGTGTACGGTCGGCTTTGCTCGGAGGAGTGTGGACGGTCCTCTACGGGGGGATGGCGGGGAAGGTACGGCCCATCGGCGGGATAAATGTGATGATCGACGAGGCCTCGTGGATGGAAGCGGTTGGCGTGCTCAGGGAAACGGGGTTCGTGCGCAGCCGCATTCAGCCCCGCCTGGCCGACTCGGCGCACGCGCTGCGCTACCATCAATATTACGCCCCGCTCGTGATGCACAACCACGACGGCGACGTGGTGCAACTGCGGTTTCGTGTGATCGATATAGGCGATCCGGGACGCGGGAATCCGGCGTGGGAGCGTACCGTGAACTCCGGCGCCGGAGAGGGGGAGTTGACCACGGTGGGGCGCGAGGACCAGCTGATCCAGTCGCTGACCTCATTCGGGGTCGACGGATTCGTCGGATTGCTCCCGGTCCTGGATGCCGGATGGCTCCTGGCCCGGCACTCGAGCGATCTCGACTGGGACTACGCGATGCGCCGTACCCGCGAGAGGGGCTTCTACCCCGCGTTTTATTTTACGCTCGAACACGTCTGCCGCCTGCTCGGGCTCGGTCGTGTCACAGAGCGGCTCGAACGGCCGCCGGGCTGGCGGCGGAGGGTGTTCCACCTCTGGTGGCGGGCCGGTGACGCGGACTTCTACGGGGAGACGGTGCCGACCGCCGGACGGTTCTCCTATGGCTTGATAGAAGGCGGTGGGGCGCTGTCCAGGATACTGTGGCTGAGGCGGGCTCTCTTTCCCCGTTCGGCGTGGGTCCGATCGGTGTACGGCCGGCCGGCCAACCTCTGGCTGAGGTTGAAATTCCTTCTCGACGTCCGCAGCGGGCGCCGTCGCCGCGCGGCCGATTCGCCGGAATCGCACGGACGCGTCACAGAGTTCAATGAACACCGCTGAATAACGGCGCGACCCGGTCGACAGGAGAAACCGATGGAGTCCGACGGATTCGCGCCCCACGTGATCGTGGATACCCGCGGGATGTTTTGTCCCGCACCCATTATCAAACTGTCCGAAGCGATCCGCAATATCGACCCGGGTAACGTTCTCGAACTGGTTTCGGACGATCCCGCCATCGAGTCCGACCTGCCCGCGTGGTGCCGGAGTACCGGCCATATTATTCTCGACGCATTCCGCGACGGCGGAGATTATATTTACCGGGTAAGAAAGAAGGACCGCCGGGGCCCGGCTGAAAAGGAGAAAACGAGTGAAATCCAGAGATGAAATCCGTCTGACGAAGTACGCTACCTGCGCCGGCTGAGCGGGCAAGTTCAGCGCAGCGGGTCTGCGCACGATATTGGAAAAGCTGCCGATACAGGTCGACGCCGATGTGCTGGTCGGACACGCCGGCTCCGACGACGCCGGCGTGTACCGGATGTCGGACGATTCGGCCCTCGTCGTCACGGTCGACTTTTTTGCGCCCATCGTCGACGACCCGTACGATTTCGGCCGGATCGCCGCCGCCAACTCTCTGAGCGATGTCTACGCGATGGGCGGGCGGCCGCTGGTCGCGCTCAACGTGGTCGCGTTCCCCGAGGGGAAGCTCCCGGCGGAAGTGCTGGCCGACATCCTGCGCGGTGGCGTGGAGACCGCCGCGGTTGCCGGGTGCGCTGTTATCGGCGGTCATACGGTCAACGACGCCGAACCCAAGTACGGCCTGTGTGTGGTGGGGACGGTTCACCCGGACAAGATCGTTACCAACGGGGGGGCGCAGGCGGGTGACGCGTTGATTCTGACGAAACCGCTCGGAACCGGGATCCTGTCCACGGTGCTGAAGGCGGGAAAACTCGACGCCGGAGGGGTCGGCAGGCTCGTGGAGGTCATGACGACACTCAACGACAAAGCCTCCGCGAAGATGCTCGAGTTCGGCGCCACGGCCTGCACCGACGTGACCGGGTACGGACTGGGCGGGCACGCGCTGGAAATGGCGCGCGCGGCCGGGTTGACCGTTCGCATCGTGTCGGCCGAAGTCCCGGTGCTGGCGGGGGCGCTCGAGGCGGCGGGAAATGGCCACCTGACCGGAGGCGGCAACAACAACCGCTCGTTTGCCGCGGCCGACGCGGCGATCGACCCGGCGATCGGCGAAAACCTCCTCCATGTCATTTTTGACCCGCAGACGGCCGGGGGGCTGTTGATCGCCGTCGCCAGCGACCGCGCGCGGGCGCTGATGGATTCGCTGGAAAAAGTCTGCCCCGGGGCTGCGATCGTCGGCGAGTGCCTGGAGCACGACGGAGTATCCCTCGAAATTGTTTAGTCCGGTGGGTGGCAAAGGTCGCGGCTGGCCGCGGGTCAGAAGATCGTGCGCATCTGCGCGTCGCTGGTGTATGAAGGCCGCGCGACGAGCGTCGTGTGGTTGTCGATCCCGTCGAGGATCGTTTCGTGAAGGCACTGCAGGCAGGCGTCGC
The DNA here is from genome assembly GCA_965372695.1 of uncultured bacterium. GTDB lineage: Bacteria > Krumholzibacteriota > Krumholzibacteriia > WVZY01 > JAKEHA01 > CBDUWU01. The sequence continues at coordinate 889 of CBDVDJ010000072.1, read as the reverse complement.
GCTCGCGCTCGAATTGTGTGAACAGCGTCTGGGGAACGGGTTTCTTGGACGGGAGCTTGATTTTCCGGGGGTTGACCCAGCTGCCGTTGCGCTTGATACGGTAACACACGTGGGGCCCGTTCGCCCATCCGGTGGACCCGACGTAACCGATCACATCTCCCTGCCCGACTTTCTTTCCCTTGCGGATCCCCTTGGCGAATCGCTGCAGGTGGAGATAGTACGTCGTGTACGTATTGTTGTGTTTGATTTTGACGTAGTTTCCGTTGCCCGTCCGGCGCGTGGCGGCCACCACGGTTCCGTCGCCGGTCGCGTAAACGGGCGTGCCGTAGTTCGCGCCGAAGTCGACGCCGTAGTGGGGCTGGTAGCGCTTGTTGATCGGATGGTAACGGCGGCTGCTGAAGCTCGACGTGACGCGCGTGTACTTGACGGGAGAGCGTCGCAGCGATTTCTCGAGAGAGTTCCCGGATTCATCGTAATAGCCATAGCCGCCGCGGCCGCTTCCCGTCTCGAAGCGAAATCCGTAGTACTCGTGGCCGCTGGACACCACGCGCGCGGCCAGAACCTTGCCCAGCAGCGTGCGGCCGTCCTCGTACGTCTTGCGCTCGTAGAGCACGGCGAACGAATCGCCCCGGCGACTGTCCGTGAAGAAGTCTATTGTCCAGCCGAATATCTCCGCCATCTGTCCCGCGAGGTCGGTCTCGGCGTCCTGGGCCTGTAGGGCGACGAACACGGACTGTTCGATGGTGCCCTCGGTGACGTGGTACGTGATCGTGTAGGGGAGCGTGTCGATCGATGCGACGAACTCCTCGCCGGCGCCCCGTCTCACGCCGAGAAATCTTTCCCTCGAAAAATAGAAGCAGAGGCTGTCGACCGAACCGGCGCCGGAGGT
>CBDVDJ010000071.1:0-9245 GCA_965372695.1 uncultured bacterium | reverse complement strand
CGGTAAACGCCCCTTTTTCGTATCCGAACAGTTCGCTCTCCAGGAGCTGCTCGGGCAGGCTCGCGCAGTTGATGTCGAGAAACGCCTTCTCCGCGCGCGCGCTGTAACGGTGAATGAGGCGGGCAATCATCTCCTTGCCGACACCACTCTCCCCCTCGATAAGAACGCTGGTGCTTTCGCTTTTGGCCACCTGCTCGACCACGTTGTAGAGCTTCAACATCTGAGGACTTTCCCCCATGATGAAATCGAATCCCACGTCCGGATCCATCTGGCGCTTGAGCTGGAGCACCTCGCGGTTGAGTCGCTCGCTTTCCAGCCCTTTGCGGATCGCCATGAGCAACTGGTCGAGGTTGATCGGTTTGCTGACGAAATCGTAAGCGCCGGCCTTCATCGCCGAAACGGCGGTCTCGACGTCGCCAAACGCGGTGATCATCACGATACAGATCTCGGGGAATATCTCCTTGATCTGCCGAAGCACCTCGAGACCGTCCATATCCGGCAGCTTCAGGTCGAGAAGCACGAGATCGGGCATCACCTGGCGCGCTTTTTCCACCGCCTCGGCTCCGGTCTTGGCGGTGACCGTCTCGTAGCCCTCCTGGGTGAGTGTTTTCTCCAGAAAAAAGCGAATCGTGTCCTGGTCATCCACCAACAGGATGACTGACTTCGTTTGTGTCTCCATGCTGTACCTGTGTTACCGGTAAATACACTGTGAACTGGGTTCCGGCTCCATACTGACTGTTGACGTAGATGTAGCCACCGTGCCGTTCGACAATGCTGTGTGTGACGTATAGCCCGAGCCCCGTGCCCGTTGCCTTTTTCGAGAAAAACGGTTCGAATATCCGGGTCTTTTCCTCTTCCGTCAGTCCCGTCCCGGAGTCTTTCACCTCGATGATAACAAAATCCTGAACCGCGTCAAACAAAACGTCCCTGACGTCTTCGGGAAACGAGACCGAAACGGTGACTTCCGACCCCGGATCGCTGGCCTCGATCGCATTCTTGACCAGATTGATGACAACCTGGGTGATACGGTCGGCATCCAGCGAAACGGGCTTGCTATTGGCCGGGTAGACGGTCTTTATTTTCACCGAATTCAGGTTCGCCAGCTCCCGCATGCTCACAATCCCGTTATCGACCAGCAATTCCAGGCTGATCTCTTCGTAGATCAGGTCGCCGATCCGGACCACGTTCATGAGATCGCCGATGAGACGGTCGATCCGGTTGACTTCTTCCAGTATAAAATTGATATTTTCGTGCTGGCTTTCTGCCACCTCGCCCGCCCTCTTGAAGTACTGAATCCCGGCGGCGATGCCCGTGAGCGGATTACGGATCTCGTGGGCAATGCTCGAAGAAAACCGCCCGAGTGCGGCGAGTTTGTCGAGGTGCATGATTTGTTCTTCCATGCGCTTGATGCGGGTGATATCGATGAAAATCGCCAGCGCACCTTCGACCCGCCGGTTTTCGTCCTGGAGAAACGTCGTATTGAGGACGATCGGATCCGTGTCACCGTCTTTTTTGCTCAACCAGGCCTCTTGCTGGAAGCTCCGCCGCCCGGTTTCCAGTGTTCTCAGGACGGGATTTCCGCCCGTATCGTGGTTTCTGTCGGAGATCAGATCGCCCACGTCCATTCCCCGCAGCTCGTCCGCGGCATAGCCAGTCAGCTGCGCGGCCGTTTCGTTCGCCAGCATGATCCTGCCTTCGACGTCTGTCGTGATCAACCCGTTCATCATCGAGTTGATCACGTTCTCACGGAATCCCTCTTCCTGCTTCAGTTCCTCGAACAGCCGCGTATTTTCCAGCATCGTACTCAACTGGACGGCGAGTGTTTCCACCGACACCAGGTCCACTTTGCTCAGGGAAGCCGCCTTGAAGCCGTCCGTAACGCCCAGGACGCCCAGCACTGGAATCCTCCCGCAGGCGGGACACCGGTACGCCTCCGCCCTGGTCGCGTTTTCCTTCTGGATCTGATTCATGTTGAGAATGCACTCATCCTCCAGACCGCAATCCTGGGTCGCGTTGCTTTTGACGAGAGGCACGATCACGTAGGAGTTCATCGTGCTGTCGAGAAAGAGCGGAGCACCGTCGATGTTGCCGATGCGGTGCATCTCGGGGTCACGGATGAGGAGCGACTGGTGCATCATGATCGCCTTTTTGAGCAGACCGTCGACCTCATCGAGATGGAGCGTTGTTTCTTCGTAGCTGTTTCCACCCGCCGTATCGCGGAAAGTATAAAAATTAAACGCTCGCTTGTCGTCGTGGTAGATCCCCACGAAAAGCTCCCGGTAACCCAGCCCCTTGGAGAGGAAATTGATGACGGCGTCGACGACTTTGGATTCGTCGAGCGAAGATACGAGCGTCAACCCGATCTCTTTGATGCTGAGCAACTGGATGTTTTTTTCGACCAGCTGGAAGTTCTTCCGCTCGAGTTCGGAGACCAGTTCCTTGAAAAACTTGTAGACGATCTTGTCGGGGTTGCGATCCTTGATATGGGCGATATCGGGCAACAAGTTGCTCTGCGTCTGTTGTATGCCCTCGAGAACGTTGCGATGCCGGCGCCAGCGCAGCCGGGACTCCACGATGGCGTGCAACACGATGACAACCGCAGCGATGGGAATAAATACGTACAATGGCGTATAACGGGCCAATGGCGCGAAAAACACGCCATAGAGCAGAACCCGGGCGAGGATCCCGCGATCGAGCATACTGAACAGGCGTCCGATATCCAATTCGTCTCCAGTCGCCCGTGGCCCGGTTACAGGCTGCGGACCCGGGCGTTCACTCCGATGGCCGCGAGCTGCGACGCTATTTCCCGCTCGTATACGGGATTCATGACCAGTATATCGTCTGGCGAGTAAACCTTCAAGAATTCCGGGGACACGATCTCCTGCCCCGACCCCGCCACGAATCTGCCCAGCTTGTTGGGGCTGACGTCGACGGCATACTCGACGCGGCGGTCGAGATCGAGCAGGTTGAGAAACGTCACGCCCTTCGACCCGGCGCCCCATATTACTGCCTTACGCCCGTCGCGTGCAAGCGCGGCGAGCTCTTCCTGCCACGTCGAAACCAGTTCCTCGAATGCTTTCGTGAAGGCATCGACCGAAACGCGCGATTCACCGCTCCCCGGTCGATCCGTCGCCGCGTTGGCCGTCACGGCGTGCAGCCCCAGGTACTGCCCTTCGAATTCTTCGTCTACCGATGAAACGGCAAACCCGGATGTTTCGAACAGCCGGCGCAGCGATTCGCTGGTGAAGTAGCAGGGGTGCTCGTAGATGACGTCCCATACGAATACGTTCTCGATCGTGTAGGCCCCGTTGGGAACCTCGAAGAAAACGGGCACGCCGGAACGGCCCGAGAGGCCCATCCGGACGTCGTCCAGCAGATCGCCAGGCCGCTCGATGTGTTCGAGCACGTGACGGCAGCAAAGAAAGTCACCGCCGTGTCCCGCATAGGCGCCGGAGTAGTAGTCGTTGACGATTTTCAAGTCGTCGCCAAGAGCCGCTATGTCGTCGCGCGCCTCAAAACTCGGGTCGTACCCGACCCCGCGATTGGGCCCCTTTTCGCAGAGCAGCTTCAGGAAATCGCCCTTTCCGCACCCGACGTCGACAACGAGTTTGCCGTGCAGGCCGTGGCGCTCGACGAGTCGCCCGGCCAGCGAATCGGCGTAATCACGAAACCGTCCGGAAAAGTGCAGACAGTTGTCGTAGCTCTGCGAATACCGGACGAGTGCGGGATCGAACACCGTATTGAACACGAACGAGCACTCATTGCAAAAACCAAGGACGATGTCGCCGCGGTCGCACGAAACAGCTTTGTCGCGTGTGTCCCAGAGCACGTTGCAGAAGACCGGCATGGATGGCATCGAGAGGATTTCCAACAACGAATCCGATCCGCACACGGGACAATTGGTTTTTTTGTCGACCACCGGGGTCCGCTCCTTACAACGCGACGATTTCGGGTGTCAGTCCCATGCCGGCCAGCTTGTCGCGGATCTCGTCGGTGTAGATGCGGTTCATGACGATGACCACGCCGGGGTCGTATTCCTTGAGGTACTCGGGTGACTTGATCTCCCTGCCGAGCCCGGGCATGAACTTCCCGTGCCGGTGGGGATTGATGTCGACGATGTGTCCGATTTCCTCGTTCATCTTGATCGTTGTGAGAAAGGCTACACACTTCGAACCCGACCCCCAGATGACCGGCCGCCGCTTTTCGTCGTGCATGCGCGTGATGTCCTCCCGCCAGCCGTCGAGGGAATGTTCGATACTGGCGCTGAATCCCTCGACGTATCGCTGCATGTCCTGCGGCGTTTCCTCGATCGCAAATTCGGGAGTCGACGGCTCCCCCTGCCGGCCGGGCAGAGCCTCGACAATGAGGTACTGGTCGTCGTACTCGAGACCGACGCCGGTAACGTCGTAGCCGGTGTGGCGGAACAGTCGGGCGGCCGACCCGGGCGAGAAGTAGGAGCAGTGCTCGTAGTAGATGTCTTCGAACGCCATATCCCGAATTACGCGCAACCCGTCGGGAATCTCGAAGAATATCGCCGTTTCGTCGCGCCCCTCGATCGAGCGCCGGATGATCGACATAAAATCGCTGGTCCGGTAAATGTGCTCCAATGTGTGCCGGCACATGATGAGATCACCCACGTAGTCGGCGTATTTTTCGGAATAATAATCGGCGATGACCGTGATCCTGTCGGCCACGGAACTCTTGATTCGCTCCTTGACGCACGTCGGATCGATTCCCACGCCGTCGTTACCGCCCAGCTCGCAAACGAGCGCGAGGAAATCGCCCTTGCCGCATCCGATCTCCACGACGCTCTTGCCCCGCAACCCGTATTTTTCGATGATGCCTTCGGCGAGCTTCCGCGCGAACTTGTTGAACGTCGGAGAGAAACTCTGCTGATCCTCGTAAGCGGAAGAGTAGGCGTAGTACTTTTCGTCGAATATCACGTTGGACACGAATCCGCAGCGATCGCAGACACCCAGCTTGAGGTCGTCCCTTGGAAACTCGATCGACTCTTTCCTCGTCTTCAGCATCAGGCAGCTGTGGACGGGAATGTTGTCCACTTCGTAAAAAACGGACATCCGCTTTTCCCCGCAGCTCGGGCATACGTCGTTCATGCTCATTCGCTGTGACTCTCCTTTTTCGATGTCGCCGTACTAAACTCAGACGACTTTCGGTTCCGGGATGGGAATGATGAACTTGCCGCCGCGGTCGCGGTATTCATTCTGCTGCTTCAGTATCTCGGTGGCGAAATTCCACGCGAGCAGGAGCACGTAATCCGGCTGGTCCTCGAGAAGCCTCTCGGGCGCCAGAATCGGCAGGAGGCTGCCCCCGAAGTATTTGCCCTGTTTGAACTGGTTGAGGTCGACAATATAGTCGAGCTGGTCCTTGCCGACTCCGCAGTACTGGAGCAGCGTGTTGGCTTTGGCCGCCGCCGCGTAACCCACGATCCGTTTGCCGTCGGCCTTGAGTTGGTCGAGGATCCGGTTGAGACCCTCCTTGACCTTCGAGACCCGGCCGGCAAACTCCCTGTACATGACCATGCTGTCGATCCCCCGCCGGCTTTCGTCCGCCAGCAGGCCCTTGACCACTTCGCTGACATTTTCGACGGGCTCTACGTAGAGCCGCAGAGAACCACCGTGGATGGCGAGCCGCTTGACGTCGTTGAGGAACAGTCTGTGACGGCGAAACAGCTTGTCCAGCGCGGTGACAGAGAAATAGCAGAGGTGCTGGTGGTATATCGTGTCGAATTCGGTATGGTCGAGAAGGTCGATCAGGTACGGGCACTCGATAACGGCCACGCCGGTGTCCTTGAGCACGGTACCGATTCCCTCCACGAAGCCGTTGAGGTCCGGGACGTGGGCGAGGACGTTGTTGGCGATGATGACGTCGGCCCGCCGGCCTTCGTCCCTGAGCTTCTGCGCGAGGTCGACGGTGAAAAACGTGCACATCGTGTTGATCCCCGCTTCGATGGCCTTTTTGACCGGCCCATCGGCGGGATCGATCCCCAGTACGGGGATCCCCTTCGCGACGAAATTCCGAAGCAGGTAACCGTCGTTGCTGGCCAGCTCGATCACCAGGCTATCCGCACCCAGATTTCGTTTTACCATAAGGTCTTCTGCGTTTTTCTTCGAGTGCTCCAGCAGGTGCTTCGACACCGACGAAAAGTACGGATAGTCATCGCAAAAGAGTATCTCGGGGTCGACGCTCTCCGTGATCTGGACCAGCGTGCAATCGTGGCAGAACGCGAGATCCAGCGGAGCGGTGATTTCCGGCTCGTTCAGCCTGCTCTCCGGCACCAGCCGGTCCGCCAGCGTGGTGTCGCCGAACGATATGATCAACTCCAGGTTCCCGCCCCCGCATGAGAAGCATTTCGCTCCAGCCAACGTATTGTCACCCAACGCGCTACCTCCCGCGCTATTCGGTCGCCGTGCCCGCTGTTTCCTGCCAGCGCAGCGCCTCGTTTATATTGCCTTCGGACATCAGCAGGCGGATGTGATCGATCCGCTTGAAGCGCTCGCCTTCGAACTCTTCCAGCGTCAGCCCGATATTTTTATAGGTATCGTGGAGTTCCTGCGCGCCCTTGCGGACGTTCCACACCGGCTTGAATTCCGGGATCGTTTTCTTGATCAGGTCGCAGTCGACCCGGTAACAGCGCTTGTCGGGACCGCCGTCGGCCGCGTACTCGATCTTGCAGCCGGGCACCGTCTCCTCGACGATGTCGGCGATTTCGCGGATGCGATAATTCTCGCTCGTGCGTCCGACGTTGAACACACCGTTGTGGATCTTCTCGACCGGCGCCTCGAGGGTCGCAACGAACGCGCGTGAAATGTCACCGATGTGGACGATGGGCCGCCACGGCGTGCCGTCGCTCTTGATGTACACCTTTCCCGTCGTGTACGCCCACGCGACGAGGTTGTTCAACACCAGGTCGAAGCGCAGACGCGGGCTCACGCCGTAGGCGGTCGCATTGCGGAGAAACGTCGGGTGAAAATTGTCGTCGGCCAGTTTGGAGACGTCGCGTTCAACAAAGACCTTGGACTCGCCGTAGGGCGTGACGGGGTTGTTGGCGCCGCTCTCGTCGATCATGTCGTCTCCGGCGGAACCGTAGTTGCTGCACGATGACGAAAAAATGAAGCGCGACACGCCGGCCTCTTTCGACAACTCGGCCAGTTTGACCGAGGCCCGGTGGTTGATCTCAAAGGTGAGATCGGGGTTGAGGTCACCGAGCGGGTCGTTGGAGAGGCCCGCCAGGTGGAGCACCGCGTCAAAGCCCTCGACGTCGGAAATATCGACATCGCGAACGTCCTTGATCGTTTCCGGTATCTCCGCCGGCATCTCGCCGAACGTGCACCGGCGGAAGAGGTCGCTGTCCAGTCCGTGGACTTCGTGGCCCGCGGCCGTCAGCATTGGCGAGAGAATGGTTCCGATATATCCCTTGTGTCCGGTAAGCAATACTTTCATTTGTTTCAACTCCAGGTTTTCCAGGGGGCGTTGCCACCCTCCCACAACGACTCCAGCAGTTTCTTGTCGCGGATCGTGTCCATGCACTGCCAGAACGACTCGTGAACGTAGGCGAACAGCTGACCGTCGCGGGCGAGCCCTTCCAGAGGCTCTTTCTCCCACTGCGTCTCGTCGCCCTCGATGTAATCGAAAATACCGGGTTCCAGCACGAAAAACGCACCGTTGATCAAACCCTCCGCCGTCTGCGGCTTCTCCGAGAATTCCGTAATTTGATTGTTGTTGATTTCCAGATGACCGAATCGCGCCGGAGGCCTGACGGCCGTCATCGTTGCCAGTTTACCGTGGGCCTTGTGAAAGGCGAGCAGTTTGTCGAGGTCGACATCTGATACTCCGTCACCCCACGTGAGCATGAATGTGCCGTCGCCGAGGTAAGGCTGCAGGCGCTTGATCCGTCCGCCGGTCGCCGTCATGAAACCCGTGTCGATGAGCTCCACCTTCCAGTCGGGGAGTTCCCCCTCGTGTGCCCTGATGTCACGGTTCTTGAAGTCGACGGTGATGTTGCTGGACAGAGAGCAGTAATCGACCATGTACTTCTTGATGACTTCGCCTTTGTACCCCAGCGCGATGGCGAACTCGTTGTGACCGTAGTGCTGGTAGTGCTTCATGATGTGCCACATGATCGGTCGGCCGCCGATTTCGACCATGGGTTTTGGCTTGACCTCGGTTTCTTCCGCGAGACGGGTACCGAGTCCACCGGCCAGCATTCCTACTTTCATATCGGGAATCCTTTCACCGTGTGACAGTTGCGGCCGCGATCAACCGAAGATCGCGCGGCCTGCCTCCCGGGCCAGCCGGTCGCGGTTCCACCGCATCCACTTGCCCAGATATGAATAACAGCGCAGACCGTGGCCGGCGCCCGCGCGCCGGATGGCGCGGTGGTATTCGATCGCCCAGCGCCAGTGCGTGAATTGCAGCCGGTCGGCCTTTTCCGGGTCGAACCACGCCGCCCTGTCTCCCGAAGTTACGTTGGCGCGCATCGATGTCTCCGGGTGATCGCGTCTCTGGAACAGGGGCTCCGGCACTTCGTGGAAGTTGCCGTGGAGCGCGAGTTCGCTCAACAGGATCATATCCGACGCAGGGTAGTTGCCGATCAACCCCGTCCTCCGCAGCACTGGGGTCCGGATCAGTCCAAAGACGGCGTTACACTCCCCCGCTTCCCTGAACATCACGTCGCGAAACCGTTCATGTGTCCGTGGCGAGTCCAGGTGGAGGTCGTCGGGGTATTCTCCCTTGTCGCGGCCTTCTTCGTCGATGATCCGTGTGCGCGGATAACAGACGACCACGGACGGTTCTCGATCGAGCACGTCGACACACTGTTCGAGGTACTCCGGCGCACAGAGATCGTCGTGCGCCGCCCATTTGAAATACTCGCCGCGCGCCATGTCCACGAGGCGGTTGTAATTGACCGCCGCGCCGACGTTGGTCTCATTCCGCGAATACTGTACCCTCGGATCCCGCCGTTCGAAGTCGCGGCAGATCGAGGACGTCCCGTCTGTGGATGCATTGTCCGAGATGATCAGTTCAAAACGGGGATACGTCTGCCCGAGCAGCGATTCGATCGCCTGTACGAGATACGGCTCACCGTTATAGACGGGCAGGCCGATGGTCACGCGGGGCACATTATCACCCATGTCCGGTTCAGGCACTCTCCGAGATTGAAAACCTTGCAAGTATTATGCCCCAGGGAAGTTAGGCGGCGGAGCGCAAAAAATCGCTCATGGGAA
>CBDVDJ010000070.1:0-9256 GCA_965372695.1 uncultured bacterium | reverse complement strand
CGGTGTGGCCTTCGAGGAGAATCTCGGTGTCTTTGTACTTGTTGAGAATGACGGCCAGATTCTCGAGGCTTTCCTTGCTCGCCGGCTTGAGGGCGGACTTGTCAACGTCGAACAGCAGACCCGATTCAAAAGTAATCTTGATGCCTTCGCCGATACGCTCGACGTGCGCGCCCTCGAGGTCACGCTCCATCTCTTCGGCCTGCTCATCCATGTAGTGGCCGATCCACGCGCCCGCCGCACCGCCGACCGCAGCGCCGATGATCGCGCCCGCCGCCGTGTTCCCCGACTGGTGTCCGATGACGCCCCCCACGGCCGCCCCGGCCGCCGCCCCGCCAACGGCGCCCTTCGTCGTGCGGCTCCACGACGAGCAGCCGAACATCCCGGCAGCCAGTATGATTACGGCGCAGATAACGAGTGTGTTTTTCACAGTATGACTCCTCCGGTGAAACCTCTTTATGCGTGACGCAACCCCGCGATTATATACCCGGGTGGGCCCGACAAGTAAACCCCGATAACTTATTGTCACCTAACCATTTGCCAACCGTGATAATCATGTTATAATGATAAAAACACCTCAAACCCAAAGCGGGAGTGCACAAATGAAAATCGCATTTCTGACCGTGATTCTCGTTGCGACCCTCGCGGGAGTGTCATTCGGACAGGCCGGGGTAGTCTGGCTGTCGTCCGATCCGGCCGGTTACGACTGTCTCCTCGATGACCGCAACCGGGCAAACCAGCAGATTCGAAATTGCGGCACGGGCAACCGCACCGTATATTTCTAACGACCGCCCCACCCGCTCCGATTCCCCACAATTACTACAAGTACCCCACGCCCGAGTTTCGCGAACGGAGGTTCACCATGTTCGTATCCCTCGAGCGCCCGCGCCACCCCGACCGGCCGCACCACCGAAGCCCGTATTTCCGGATCGCCCTCGTCGTTATCGCCGTCCACCTGCTGTTGTTTATATTCACGCCACCCTTTCACTTCCAGCCGTACCAGCTCGAAGCGGAAGAACTCATGGTCATCGAAAACGTCCCCGACCTGGAGATACCGAAGCCACCAGAAGAAGTTGAGAAACCACCCGTCGTGGTAGACCCGTTCCCGGACGGAAACGGTAAGGACCAGGATATTCCCAGGTGGAGCATATTCGACTACCCACCAGCCCCACCACCACCCCCGGCACCGTTACCCAACCCTGGATTTATCGCTTTCGATCAGCCACCTGAGCCGCTCAAAATTGTGAAGCCGCATTACCCCGGCCTCGCCCGCCAGGCGGGGATAGAGGGAACGGTGAAGGTGAAGGTCACGATCGATATCGACGGCAAGGTGATCGCAGCGGTGGTCGTGTGGTCGGACGTTACCGATTCGATGGACCGGGAGGCGGTGAAGGCGGCGCTTTGCTGCACGTTCAAGCCGGCAAAGCAGCGGGACAAACCGGTGCAGGTCGACGTGGTGATCCCGTTCCAGTTTCGCCTGCAGAAGTAATCGAAGACCGGCTGAAGCTCAGGCGTTTTTCGACGCCATTCGCGCGGCGAGCGCGACCGTGACGATCGACCAGCCGTTGATGATCAGCTCGATCGAGATGAACGTGCCGATGACGACGAGCGACGACGCCGGCCATCTGGCGAAGATCAGGATCCCGAGGACCAGCGCGAGGACGCCGCCGAACATCACCCAGAGCCAGCCGAACTCGCCCTTCATACGGAACGCGAGGACGATCCGCACGACCCCCACCGCCGTGATCGCACCGGCGAGCATGAGAGTGAATATTCCCGACACCAACAGCGGATTGCGGATGACGACGATCCCGGCGAATACGTAGAGCAGGCTGATCAGGGCGTGCCACACCTTGGCCTTCCACCCACCGCACTGGAACGACTGGATGAACTGGACGCCGCCGCTGACGAGCAGAATGATGCCGTAGAACATAACGCTGGCCAGCGTTATGAAGGTCGCCATGCCGAGGCCGACAATACCGAGGCCCAGGGTCATGACTCCGAACGCGAGCATCCACGCCCACCGCCGCTTCAACTCACCGAAATGATCGCCGCCGAGGGCAGCGCTATCACCGTTGGACATGAATTACCTCCCGCAAAGCGAATCAGGTTTTGTGTGACTTAAGTTCCTCTTCGACCCGGGCGCGAATCTCCGCGTCGCCGTCACCGGAGGGTCCGGCCCGGCGGGCCATACTGCGACGCACGTATACCGTGATCACACCGGCGCCGAAGAGCAGCAGAACGATCGGGCCCAGCCAGACCAGGCTGGCGAATCCCGACTTGGGCGGTTCGGCACGGACTTCCTCGCCGAACTCCTCGACGAGGGATGCAAAGATCTGTTCCTCCGTCTCACCGGCGGCCAGCCGCTCGCGGATACTGGCGCGGAGTATATCGGCCGCGCCGCTGCCGCAGTTGGACAGCGTCTGTCCGGGACAATACGGGCTCATGATGTTGTTGTAGATGTGCCGCGCTTCCTTGAGCACGTCTTCGTCGTAAGGCGACTTCTGGTCCTGGGCGCCGGCCGGCGACGCCACGACGAGCAGGACGGCCAGCGCGATAAGAGCGGTTTTGAATCGTGAAGCTTTCATTTTCGTTACTCCGTTTGATGGAACCCGGAACTGCATTGAATGTATGATCCAGTATCACCGCAAATTGTTCCAGTGTTTTCGAACCGGGAGGACTCCGTATGAACCTCGCCATTCTTGCCTCCGCGGCCCTGGGGCTGGTCTTCGCGGCCACCCCCGTCACCGCCGGGGCGCCGTGATTTCGGATGAAACCATCTATTTCAGCTCGAAGAACGGGGCCGTGCACGCCGTCGACGCCGGCACACTCAAAAAATTGTGGTCGTTCGAGCGAAATATCAAGTCCAAATGGTTCTCGTATCCGTCGATCGCGGACAGCGTTTTGTACTGGAGCTCGGGCGACAGCCACGTCTACGCGATTTCTCTGCAGTCGGGAATGATCCTGTGGAAGTTCGACGCGGGGGCGCCCGCAGGCACCCCCGTTCCGAACGAAGAGAAAGTCCTGTTCTGCGCGGGTAACAGTCTGTTCGCGCTGGAGTGACCGGTTAGAAACTGCCGCCGAGGGACACGCCGGGCAGGAGCAGGAAATCGTCGGTCGACGACGACGGAATCATACCGTACAGGGCGGGCCGAACCATGAATCCACCCAGCGACTGGTACTGGAAGCCGACGCCGAACGTGTACAGGCGTTCCGACTCGGTATCGTCGAGGTTTTCACCACCACCGATAAAACTCATACCCACCGACAGATAGAGGCTCTTGGTGTCTCCAACCGGGTTGAGCGACAGGTAAAGCGGGAGGATACCGAACCAGCCCTCATCGTTGGCCGCCCCCATTATCCCCGCACCGATTCCGATCTTGTTATTGAAATAGCGCTCGTAATTGACCGTGAGGATGGGCGCCCGGCCGCCGATCTCGCCGCCGACGATATTGGGCCGCTGTTCACGAATTCCCTCTCCCCACACGGGACCGGCCACGGCTGTTGCCAGAAACACCAGCAGACACAATGACATAGCGGCTCTTGTCTTCATGACTTTCCCTCCAGTTAAGCCGGGATACATTCGCAGGAACAACACTAGACCCACCTGTCCGGATCTGGCAAACGTTTTAATGCATTATTTGTGCCTCAGTGCTTCGACGGCTGGTCGTCGCCGAGGTAGACCTCGAGCTCGATTTCGTCGCGCAGCGGGATATCGTTGTCGCCGACGAGCGGAATCTGCGGCTTGATGTCGCGCGACCGTTCGATCGCGTTGCGGTGTATCTCGACCAGCTCGAACCCGCGCTTCTGGTAGAAACCGAGCGCGTGCAGGTTGTCGTTGGTCGTGATGAGCCAGAGGCGCTGACAACCGACGGCGCGCGCCTCTACCGCCACCGCCTCGAGGAGGGCCGTTCCCACGCCGTGGTTTTCCAGGACAGAATCGAGGGTAATGATCTCGCACTCCTGCCCCTCGAACCGGAAGGTGATGAGACCGAGGCAGTCGCTCCCCGACTCGGCGACGAACCCGTGGAGTTCGTGCGGATAGTAGATCTCGCCGTGTGCGACGACGAAGGACGCCCGGGAGTGTTCAGTGGTGAATTTCTCGACCCAGTCCGCGTCGTCGGAAGCGGTCGGGCGGATGGCGAAATTTGTCATGTCGGTCTCTCGCGGTTGAATCGGGCCGGCCCCGTCACGGGCGGCGATAGCTCTCCAGCAGCGTCAGCAGCCGGCCCACTACCTCGGGATGGTCGTCCCACAGATTAACGGTTTCCCCCGGATCGTTCTCGAGGTCGTACAATTGTCCCGGCGGTTCGCCGGGCGACGGATCGTCGATTCTGAAATCATACCACACATCCCTGAAAGCGCCCGTTTGCGGGTCCCGGCGGGGGACGAACCGGGCCTCCAGTCGAACAGCCGACCACACTTCGGGGACCGGCACGCCTCCCCCTCCCTGCCCGTCGATCAGCTTCCACTTTCCCTGACGGATCGCGAACATCCCCGCGACCGAATGGAACACGGTGGCCTCGCGCACGGGTCCGTCGAGGGACTCACCGGTCAACACGGGCAAGAGGTCGTAGCTGTCCTCGGCCGAAGAATCGGGAAGTTCATAGCCAACGATCGCGGCACACGTAGCCATAAGATCGACCAGACTGATGGTTTCGTTGCTCTTGACGCCCGGGGCGATCCGGCCCGGCCACTTCGCAATGAACGGGACCCGGTGCCCCGCTTCGTATACGTCACCCTTGCGGCCACGCCAGCGTCCGTTGGGCTCATGCGCCATGCCGGCCAGCTTGTTCGCACCGTTGTCGCTCGTGACAACGATAAGCGTCCGTTCCGCGATACCCGCGCGGTCGACCGCATCCACGATCTGCCCCACGATCCAGTCGAATTCGACGACGAAGTCACCGTACAAGCCGGCGCGGCTCGAGCCCAGGAACTGCCGACCCGGTCTCCACGGTAAGTGCACGTTGGTCGTGGGGAAATAGAGGAAAAACGGGCCGGCGCTGTTTCGTTCGATCCAGGCGACCGCGGCTGACGTCAACCGCTCGGCGGTTGTGTCCAGCCTCCGCCGGATACGCGGAAACGTCTTCATGTCGCCGACCGACTCACCCTCCCGCAACCCGTGAACGCGGCGGTTCTTGACGTACACACGCTGTTCCGGCGACGAATTGTGGCTGAACGGAATTCCAAAGAAATAGTCAAACCCTGTTTCGAGCGGGCCCGGCGACACCTCGCCGTTCCAGTCGGGATCGATCTCGTCGCCCCAGCCGAGATGCCACTTCCCGATGCACGCCGTCGCGTATCCGCTGCGACGGAACATTTCCGGGAGCGTCAGGCGGCCGGGTTCGATCAGCAGCGGCATGTGTTCGAGCAGGATGCCGTTCTTGAGCCAGGTGCGCCACCCGTATCGCCCCGTCAGCACGCTGTAACGGCTGGGAGAACAGACCGCCGAAGACGAGTGCGCGTCGGTAAACCGGATGCCCTCACCCGCAAGCCGGTCACAATTCGGCGTGTCGATATGGTGGGCGCCGTAGACACCGAGATCGCCCCAGCCAAGGTCGTCGGCGAGTATAATGATGACGTTGGGCCGTCCCGGTTCGGCGGCGACGGGCGCAATGAGTGCCGCCACGGCCAACCCGGCGATAATTCCGGTCAGTTTCATCAAGCCGTCCTGGGCTTGCCGCCCCCCCCGGGGGGGGAGGCCGGCGCCGTCGCTACGGGACCGATCACTGGCGATTATACGCCGAATGTGCCCGGGCGAAAACGCCTTAACCGGCAAAAAACGCTGATTGCCACTGGAAACGTAACGCGTTATAACAAAGATGGATATACCTTGCCGCCTTACCGTTGCTGCTTCCGGGCGATTGTGCTAAGCTTCGCCCGGTATTTCGGACTGGCATAATCCGGGAATTATCGCTTTTTTTAATACAGAACCTCCCCTGGTTAACGCACCGTGAAAATCCTCTTTGTATCACAATATTTTCCGCCGGAAGTTTGCGCACCGGCCAACCGCACGTACGAATTTTCGCACGAATGGGCGAGGCTCGGTCACGACGTGGAGGTTTTGACCGCCTTTCCGCACCATCCGACGGGAGTCAAACGCCCCCAGGACCGGTGGCGAATCACCCGCCGCGAACGTATCGACGGTATAGACGTGGTCCGTACGTACGTTTACGCGACCGCGAACAAAGGCATCGTCAGGCGAATGGTGTCTTACGCTTCGTTCATGTTGTCGGCAACCGGCATCGGGCGCTGGCGCGTGTCGCGCCCCGACGTCGTGGTGGCGACCTCACCCCAGTTGTTGTGCGCCTGCGCGGGCTACGCGATCGCCCGTTCGCTGCGCGTGCCGTTCGTGTTCGAGGTGCGGGATCTCTGGCCCGAGTCGATACTCGCCGTCGAAGCGATGAAGAGCAATTTTGTGGTCAAACGCCTCCAGGACGTGGCGCGATTCCTCTACAAGCGGGCGGACGGGATCGTCACTGTGGGCGAAGGATACCGGCGGCAGATCCACCAGCGTTACGGATTGCCGCTCGAGCGCATGGACGTCGTCACCAACGGGATCAACCCCGATGTGTTCGAACCCGGGGCGCGCGACAACGACGTGCGGCGCGAATACGGATGGGGCGACAAGTTCGTCGTGTTGTACATGGGCACCCACGGCATGGCCCACGCGCTCCACCGCGTTCTGGAAGCGGCGAAAGTGATGTCGGACCGCGACGACGTGCTGTTTGCATTCGTCGGGGAAGGCGCCGAGAAGGACAATCTCAAAAAACTCGCCGCCGACCGGGACCTGACCAACGTCCAGTTCATCGACCAGCAACCCAAATCCCGTGTGCCCGAATTTTACGCCGCGTGCGACCTCGGACTCGTGACGCTCCGCGACACGCCCCTCTTCCAGGATGTCCTGCCCTCAAAGATATTCGAGTACATGGGCATGCAGAAACCGCTGCTCGTCGGCGTGGGGGGAGAAGCCCGCAGGACGGTGGAGGAAGCCGGCGCCGGTGAATACGTCCCGCCCGAAAACGTGGCGTCGCTCGTCGAGTCGATCGAACGTCTGTCGCGAAACCCGGGGCGTCTCGAGCAGATGGGCCGCAACGGCAGAAACTTCGTCATCGACAACTACGACCGCCGCGTGCTTGCCCGGCGCTACCTCGACATACTCGCCCGCGTCGCCGGCACGGTCGTCGAGCCGGCTCCAGTCGCCACCCCGGCCGGGGAAACGGCGCCGCAGCCGGACGCCCCCAAACAGACCGGCGACGTCACCCGCTGACGGTCATTCCACCCGCTTGATAATGTGCCAGCCGTACTGGCTCTTTTCGGGGTCGTACGCGGCCATCCCGATTCCACCCAGTTCCAGAGGAAATCCCACATCGCCGAACGCCGGCACCATGCGGTCGCGCGGAAAGATCTTCTGCGACATGTCGGGGGGCACGCCGAAGTTGGCCATCTTGTAGATCCCTGGATAGGCGTCGTCGGTGAATTCCTTTACCAGTTCGTCGAAGTCTTTGCCCGACTTCGCCATCTCGTAGACTTTTCCGGCGAGTTCCTGCGCGCTCTCTTTGCTCCGCGTGATGTTTTTACCCGGCACCGACCCCTCGAACGCGATCAGGATGTGCTGCACGGCAATGTACTCCGGCTCCGCCAGCTTCGCCGGCTTCGCCGACTGGGCCGACTCAGCCCCCGCTTCCCCGTCCTTCTTCGAGTCGCAACCCGCGGTGGCGAACAACACCAGCAACGGAAGTAATAACCACAATCTCTTCATGATGATCCTTTCTGCTGAAACAAATCCGCCAGATCGGCGTCCATCTGTCGCGCCGGCGACGGCGCGTCCAGTTCGAGATAGAACTCGGCGCGGTCGATGAGCTCGCCGGCCGCCACCAATGCCACGATGACCGGGAACCACCGCGGGTCCCCGTTCCACCACAGCGCCAGCGGTACTACCAGTCCGGCCAGTACGCGAACACGCGTGAACCACGGCCGCGCCTCGCGTAGTGCGCGGAACAAGTTGTACTTGCGCGAGAGATACAGAGACGTCTTCACCACCACCACGACACCGAACACCATGCTGTTTGCCGAGAACAGCCCCGCAATCAGCAGGCCGGTGAGAAACACCTGGGCGCTGTGCAGCCAGAGTCCCGGCGCACGGGTAACGTGGTAAACGCTGTCCATCGCAAACAGCGCCGCGAAACCCAGCGCCGCGACGATCCAGTTGAATGTGCCCCCCGCGGAGCCATCGGCCAGCGTGATTGTCGCCAGGGTGAGAAACGCCGGAAAGAGCAGCACCTCGCGGCTCAGCCACGAGTGGCGCCAGTTGAGCACTACCCGCCACGCACGATTCCAGCGGCCAAGGTGCGACGCCGCCAGCGCCAGGCCGGCGGCGCCGGCCAGGGCGAAGACGAGCGGGTGCGGCGGCCCCACCGGGGCAAACGTCGACTGCGCCGGCGCGAGCAACGGCGCCGCGTACCACCCCGCCAGCAGCGCACCCAGAAACGTGAACACCATCAGCGTCCACTCGGAACGAAGGCCGATGCGGCCCGGTACTATCGCCGCCGCCACAACAGCCAGATCCGGCGGATGAACACACGCGGTCACGACCGACGCGCTCGCGACGGCCGACCTGCGCTGCGGCACGAATCGGATCGCCGGTCCGATATCCGACTGCGTAAAGCCCGGCACGGCCGTCTCGCCGGCGGGGTCGTATTCTGTGAAACCGAGCGCACCCGTCGGGCACAGCGAAACGCACGCCGGTTCCAGTCCCTCGTCGAGCCGGTGCGAACAAAAGGTACACTTCTCCATCGTGCCCGCGCCCGCGTTGAAACGCGGCGCGTCGTAAGGACACGCCCACGAGCAGTACTTGCAGCCGATGCACTTGTCCGCATCAATCGTCACGGCGCCGGTGCCGGGGTCCTTGCTGTAGGCGAGCGCGGGGCAGTGCTTCATACACGGAGGGTCGACGCAGTGGTTGCTCGCGAGCGAGTGGTGGAAAGACGGGACGCCGGGCACGTGCCGCGAATTGAACGTATGGACCTGGCGCCAGTCGATGCCCGCCTCGACGCGATTCTCGATCGCACAGGCAATCTGGCACGCCGCGCAGCCGGTACACTTGTTGACGTCGAAGAGAAATGACTTCTGCGGGCTCACGCCTTTGTCACCTCGACGAGGTTGTCGTGAAACGCCGCGCCGTGCCCCATGTCGGTTTCTACGGCGGGCGAACAGAAGTTGACCGTTCCGCCTTCGGTGATCCACCAGCCGTTGGTCA
>CBDVDJ010000069.1:0-9330 GCA_965372695.1 uncultured bacterium | reverse complement strand
ATCCTTGGATCATTTTTCTGACTGATCCTATATGACCACCACGACGTTGTCACCGGTGTCGATCGACTCTCCCGTGCCGGCGCCGCTGCTGCTGCTTCGCAGGAAGTCGAGTCCCCAGTGGACTCCGCGCAGGTCGCTGCCCGCGACGTCAAGCGTGCGGCTGGCGGGAAGGCCCACCGCGACCAGCAGCGCGTCGTACCCGTCGTCGAGGAGCGCCGACATCTCGCCGCCGTTTTCGAACACACGCCCCGTCTCGATTTCAACGCCCAGCTGGCTGATGAATTCCAGGTCGCGCTCCATGACCTCCGCCGGCAGGCGGTGCCGGGGTATCGCCGTGGCCGGCACCCCGCCCGCGCGTTGTGCCGCGTCGAATACTCCGACACGGTATCCCTTGAAGCGCAGGAAGTACGACGCCGAGAGTCCCGCCGGTCCGCCGCCGACGACGGCGACCTTGCGGCCGTTGTCGGCGGGGACGGGCATCGAGGCCCGCGCGAACTCGTCGCCACAGTCTACGGCGTAGCGCTTGATCGCGCAGATCGCGATCGGTTCGTCGATCCGCCCGCGCCGGCATTCCGTCTCGCATTCGTGGAAGCAGATGTGTCCCAGTACGCCGGGCAGCGGAAGCGTCTGCCGGATCAACGCCGCCGCACGGCCGTATTCGCCCTCGGCTACGGCGCGGATATAACCCGGCACGTCGGCCCCCGCCGCACACGTGTTCGTACAAGGCACCAGCCACGACTCGCGATCGCCGGCGCCGGCGCCGTTCTTGTCGGACAGGGCGCCCGTCGGACAGACTTCGACGCACGCCCCGCAGAACCGGCATTCCGATTCCACCAGCGTCGGCGCCACGCTGCCCACGACGAGACGGCCGCCATTGTAGACGAGCCCCAGCGCCTCGACGCCCCGGACCTGGTTACACGCCCTCACGCAGCGGGCGCAGTCGATGCACAGGTTGAAGTCGCGGTTGAAGAGGGGTTCGTCGCCCGGCAGTGCCAGCCCCGGATGCTGGAACCGCGGCGTGTTCTCCGGCACCCCCACGTACTCGGAGACCTTGCGCAGTTCGCAGTTGTGGAACTGCGGGCAGCACCGGTCCTCTCTGGCCGTGTTGGACGAACAGTCTTCCAGGCTGCAGCCTTCGCGCTGCGCGCAGGTGATGCACGCGTGCGGGTGGCGCGCGAGAATATCCGAGAGCCGTTCGCGCCGCAGCTGCCGGAGGTCTTCGCCTTCCGTCGTGACTTCCATCCCCGCCGTGACCGTCGTACAGCAGGCTCGTACGGGATCTCCGCCGTCGACGCTTACCACGCACAATCCGCACCCCTCGAGCGCTGTGATCACACCGGCGCCGGCCGCTTCGTTTTCGATCGCCGTGCCGCCGCGATACACGCGTTCGGCGAGGGGAATGTTCTCGAACGGCGGAAGCGAGGGATGATGGCAAATGGCGGGTATGTAGACGCCGCCCGCGTAGGCAGCGTCCATGATGGTCCGGCCCTCTTCGACCGGACACACACGCCCGTCAATCGTGATTTCAATCATTGCAGCCTCCGGTGGCCACCAGTGCCCTATCGAACGCCTCTACCAGGAGTGCCCGATGGCTCCCGGGTTGCACGCCAGCACGCACGGCAGCGCGGGGCGATCGTGGTCGGGCTTGCACGGCGAGCACGCGTACTTGAGCTTCTTGCGCTGATCGTCCGAGACAAACGCGACCGGGTCGTCGCGCATAGGGTCGATCGGATCCTCGCCGCATTCGAACACACCCGCGGGACACGCCGTCACGCAGTCGCCACAACCGTCGCACTTGTCCGTGTCGATGGTGATGAAAAAGTCACCAGCACCGTCTTTGTAACCGTAGTTCGCTTTCATTTCTCTCCGCCTCGCTTATCGGCCGTCAAGCGGCCTTGCGGCGCTTCTTCTCGAGCGCCAGTCCGAACAGGGCCGCCCCCAGGGCGCCCGCTATCTGCGAATCATACTCGGTGACGAGCGACTTGAGGCCGAGCTCGCCTTCGATCCGCTCGACGATCCCTTTGTTCTTGGCGATACCGCCCGTGATGGCAAAGTCCTTCTCGACCTCGATACGCTCGAGCAGCGTGACCACCCGGTGCGCCATCGCCGAGCAGTACGCCGCCAGGACCTTGTTCTTGGGCCACCCTTCCCTGAGCAGCGCGGACGCCTCCGACTTGGCGAACACAACGCACGTACTCGACACCGGTTTGGGTTCTTCTTCGACCGACAGCGAAATGTCGCCCACTTCCTCGATCGGGATCGAGAGCAGGTCGGCGAATACCTCCATACCGCGACCGGTGCCGGCTGCGCACTTGTCGTTCATCAGGAACGCCTCCACCTTGCCGCGCTCATCGCAGCGAATCGCCTTGCAGTCCTGCCCGCCCATGTCGAGGATCGTGCGTACCGAGTTACCGTACATCTTGTTGCCACCGCGCGCGTGACACGCTATCTCGGTAATCGCCTTGTCGGCGAAGGGCACGTTGACCCTGCCGTATCCGGTTCCCACACTGTAGTGGATATCGTCCAGCGTCATTCCGGTTTCGTCCATCGCCCACGTTATCGCCTTGTTGGCGCTCTCGGGGCTGTCAAAGCCGGTCCTCTGGTTGCTGAACGCGTAGAGCTCGCCGTCGGCCAGGATCACCGCCTGCGAGCTGACCGAACCAATGTCGATACCCGCGCTGATGACCTTGGCCGACTTCCAGTCGATGTTTTCGTTGTGCCAGCGGTATTCCTTCCAGCGCCAGAATTCTTTTTGATCGCTCACTTTGTCGTCCTCCATCTTTTCTACTGCTCTGCCGCGAGCAACGCGGCGCCGAGCGCACCGACGTATTCGGGTTCTTCGGGTACGTACACGTCCATTTCCAGCCCGCGTTTGACGGCGGCGATGAAGCCGGGGTTGAGGGCAACGCCACCGATTATCACCACGTCCTTCTCGAATCCGACTTTTCGAACCATCGAGACGATGCGGCTCGCGATCGCGTCGAGTACGGAGCGCGCGATGTCCTGGCGCGGTGTCTTGGCGTGTATCAACGTTACGACCTCCGACTCCGCGAACACGGCGCACTGGGCGTTCATCGCGACGGGATTGTTGGATTCGAGAGCCATCGGCCCCAGCGCTTCCACGCTGGTTTCCAGCGCGCGCGCCATCGCCTCGGCGAATGCCCCGGCGCCCGCCGCGCATTTTTCGTTGAAGGCAAAATCAAGGACTTTGCCCTTGTCGTTGAGGCGCATCGACCGTCCCTCCTCGGCGCCGACGTCGATGACGGTGTGGCAGCTGGCGAGAACCGCCCTCGCCCCCCGGGCCGCCGCGCCGACTTCCGTAACTTCGCTGTCGGTATAGGGGCATTCCTTGCGTCCCGTCCCCGTGGCGAGGAACGTCTCGATATCGTCCCTGCCGATTTTCGCCGCCGCCATGGCCTTGTCCATGGCTTCTTCGTTCGCCGCACGGGTATCGATGCCCGCGGGTACCTTGCTCCTGGCCAGCACTTCGCCGTCCCTGACCAGGACCACCTTCACGGTCTTTGCTCCGATGTCGATTCCTGCGCTAATCATTTCCTGCCGTCCCCCTTGGATGAGCCTTGCGGCCTAGATCTGTTTGACTTCCAGTGTTTCCATGAAGGCGTCGAATCGCGCCTTGACGCGGGATTCGTCGAATTCCCGCTCGTCTCCCATATTCCCCTCGAACGTCATCACCGGTAATCCCTCTTCGATGAGGCCGAGGCGATTTTCCGCGATGCCGATCGACAACCCCTCACAACCCCGGTTGTAGTGCAGCATCACGCCGTCGATTTTCCACTCGCGCGCGATGCGAGCCATCATCTCCGTCTTGATATGGGGTGAATAGAAGTGCTGCCACTCCGGCTTGCTCAGCGTCCAGTCCACGTAGAGGCGCAGCGCCGTCTCCCGGTCGTTGATCTCGATTCCCTTGTCCATCGGCGTCGTGCGCGGCCCCCAGCTGCCGTCGGGCTTGTCCTCCCAGATACCAATGAGCCCGTACGTGTAGAGCGATCCCACCGAGATCGCACCGAACTTCTCCATGTAACGAAAGATGCTCAAGAAACCCCAGGGCGGCTGCGTGTCGGACATGAGCCGCACCTGCTCGTTGGCTATGGCGGCAATGCCGTTTTCGACCCGGTACCGGGTCTCGTCGAGCAGCTCCTGGTAGAAGTCCGCCACTTCCTTGTCGTGCTTGTTGAGCGTTCCCAGCACGTAGAGCGAATACATCGTCTTCTCCTCGAGCGGGGCGGGAATGTTCTTGTTGAGTTCGCACACAGCCGCCCACAGCGACGTCGAGCGGAATTCGTTCTTGACCGCCTCGATCAGGAGCTCGTCGTCGTACCGCCGCCCGGTGATCTTCTCCATCCACTCGATGCCGTCCTGCATCTGGTTGACGAGGTAGTCGATCTTGTGCGGGGCGACGTCCTGGTAGGGGCCGACCGCCACATCCATGCTGAAGTGCGGGAGACCGCCCTCGAGGTCGCTCACCACCTGATACCACTTGGCGTGGCTGCAGCAGATGTGGTCCTGCCAGATAAAGTCCGGTTTGGGAAACGGGCCCCCGAACGCGTACTTGTCGAGGATGATCGACCCCCAGTAGTTACGCATGTACGAGCACAGGTCTCGCGCGAAGCCCGCCTTTTCCGTGGTCTCGAGGCACTTGAGGGAGAACTCCTTGTTGGCGGCGATACTCGCGCCGTAGGGCTCGCTCGTGAGGCTCCACACGTCGCGGCCCAGCCCCGACGGCACTGCGCTGAAGCTCCACGCGCCGCCGACCCATCGCAGCCCGCCGCGCTCGTGCGCCCTGGCGTAATCCTCGTAGTACTTCATGCGCAGCTCTTTGGCCTTGCCCCAGCATTTGAGTTGTTCTGTTTTGTATTTCCCGTTCACTGACATCGGTGTTCCTTTCGCTTAGAACATATCGTCGTCATCGTCGGAGAACAGATCATCCTGTTCCAACATTTCGAGGAACGCCTCCACCCTCACCTTGAACTGGCCGATGGGCACGGTGACGTCGAACTCGAGGAACAGCGTCTTGACGCCGACGTCGTTGATCGCTTTGGTGAGCGCCGGTGTGTCGATCTCGTGCGGGTCGCAGAACTTCTGCTGCATGATGATCGCGCCGGCGACGTTGTAGTCTCTGATCATGTTCAGGATATGTTCCGTGCGGGTACGTTCGGGCCAGTCCTTCGACGGACACGGTGGCCGCTTGACGTAACGGTCGGCGACGTCGTCGAGCGCGTCCCCGCCGGTCGCTTCGACCTCGTTCCAGAAATAGCGCGTCCCCGTACAGTGCTCGTCGACGACGAACGTCGCGCCGCACGACTCGACCATGTTGAGGAATTCGATGTCGTCGTCCTCGCTGCCGAGGATCATCAAGCGGGTGCCCGTGGGCCTGTTGACGTCGCGCGCGCCGAGCTTGCCGAGGAGCGTTTCCACCGCAACGTTGTGGTCGCGCTTGTCGACCATCTGGCACGAGAGCACCAGCTCCATCGCTTCTTCGCCGCTGAGCGGCGGGTTGTCACCCTTGCGCAGGTCGTAGACCTGGTGGAGCAGGCGCCGGTTGGTGTTGTAGACGTCGATGGCGTCGCGTATCGCGTCGTCCTCGATCTTCTTCCCCAGCCATTCCTCGAGCGAGTCGCGGAACACCTCGAGCTCTTTCTTCAGAAACGGTGTCGCGTGGCGGCTCTGTACGTGGTTCGGCATCGGCAGGTAGTAGCTGTAGTCGATCGGGATGTGCTTCTGCCAGCTGGTGAAAGCCTGACGGATGTGCAGGCACGACTGCGCGATCATGATGCCGTCGAGGTAGTCGAACCGCCCCTTCAGCCCCTGCGCGAGGCAGTCGCGGCAGAAGGGACAGAACATCGCGAAGATGTGCGGCTCGGTGACGTCGTGTGGCTCGTGGCTTCCGAGAATCCGCAGGGGCAGGATGCCCGCCGCGTACATCAGTTCCTCGGGAGCGTAGGTGCAGAAGTAGCCCATCAGCTTGCCGCCGTTTTTCTCCTTCCATTCTCTCGCGTAGTCCGCGCGGTTCAAGCGCCAGTTGCGAAATGTCTCAAACGTTTCCTTGTCCAGTAACGCCTGTTCAGCCATGGTTTGTCTCCAGTTCGCGTTGATACCTGCCAACCCGCCGCTATTGCGGCCGCGGGCGGGACCGGCTTTCGGACCTGATACCGTTCAGGAACAAGTTGTAAATCTCCGTCGCGAGCGCGCTGCACGACCGGTTCTTGTCCGCGTCGTACCACATGTATACCCAGTTGAGCATACCCATCAGGTTGAGCGTTGCCAGCCGGGCCTGCAGCGCGGCGTCTTTTTTCGAGGCCTTGACGTCTCTCACGATACCGAGAGCAATGTGGTAATAGCGCCGGCGGCGTTCGCGCACCTTTTCGTACGCTTCACCCTTGAGCGTGTTGATCTCGTGCGAACAGATCGTCAGTTCGTTGAGACGCTCGAGAAAGAACTCCAGGTGGTTCTCGATCAGGAGGTAGAGCTTGCGCTCGGGGTCCGATTCCCCGTCGAGCCTGTCTTCGAGCCGGCGCACAAGGCCGTCGAACGAGTTGTACTGGATCGAAAAGAGGAGGTCTTCCTTGGAGGAGAAGTAGTAGTAGAGGGCGGAGATGCTCATGCCCATTGCCGAGGCGATCTTGCGAATACTCGCTTTCTCGTATCCCTCTTCGGCAATGACCCGGGCGGACCGGGCGAGGATCTCGGCCTGTCTGGCGTTTCCCCTGCCGGTTCCACCCGCCGCGTTTCTCTGCTTGGACATATCGGGCATGATGAGTTTACCAATCGAACGTTCGTTAGAATTCTGTCACCCCGCGGCCCGGACGTCAACAAATAACGGAGTTTTCGGTCCCTTTTGTGTGGATAAGAGGCCGGCGGACCAGACTTTGTGACAGTTTTCACTTGTTTTGAGCGATTGATAGCGTTAACCTGTAATGTCAATATTTCGTGGAAAACGTCCACGGTTGCGTATACAATTCACCAATATCATTCTCTATTTGCTATATAGCGTAACTCATTTTGTTATAGTCACATAATTCTCAAACCTCAGAGGATAACCACCATGTTAGAGCTAAAGAAGGGTGTCGACATATTGTCGGAGATCGGCGGGATCAAGACCGATGACGACGCGAACGCCGTTTTCAAAGAAAAGATGGATGCTGCGAACCTCGCCAAGCTCGACAAGATCAAGAATTCCGAAGTCCGTTTGAAGATCGCCAACGCGATCGCGATGTGTCAGCCCGACAGCGTGTTCATCAACAGCGGGTCGGATGCCGACAAGCAGTGGGTCCGCGAGTACTCCCTGGAAAAGGGTGAGGAAAAGCCGCTCGCGATGAAGAACCACACGATCCATTACGACCTGAAAGACGAGCAGGGCCGTATCGTCGACCGGACGTTTTACATCGTCAACGAAGGCGAAGAGATCAGCGCGCTGGCCAAGAAGAAACTTCGCGACGAAGCCCTCGTGGACATCCGCGAAAAAATGACGGGCGTCATGAAGGGGATGACGATGGTCGTCGGCTTCTACATGCGCGGTCCCGTCGGCGCCCCGGCCTCGAACCCGGCTCTGGAAATCACGAGTTCGGCTTACGTGTCTCACAGTGCCGAGCTCCTCTACCGGAACATCTTCGATCAGTTCGACGGAGAAGTCGAACGCCTCGGCCATTTCTTCACCAACGTCCACAGCGAGGGACCGAACCGCCCCGAGGACCTGCCCAACGCGCGCGTGTACATGGACCGGAGCTGGTGGACCACGTTCAGCGTGTTCTGCACCTACGCCGGCAACACGCTTCTGATGAAGAAGGGTAACCACCGATTCGCGGTCGACAAGGCCGTCTACCTCGGCAAGGGCAAGCAGCTCTCCGAGCACATGTTCATTACCGGCCTCCGGGGACCCGGCGACCGCGTGACGTTCTTTGCCGGCGCCGCGCCGAGCGGCTGCGGCAAGACCACCACGGCAATGGTCGGCACCGACTTCATCGGCGACGACCTGGCCCAGATGTGGATTGCCGATGACGGCACCGTACGGTCGATCAACCCGGAAGCGGGGATTTTCGGCATCGTCGCGGACGTCAACATGGAAGGCGACCCCCTTCTCGTCAAGCTGCTCCGCAACGAGGGCACCGAGATCATCTGGTCGAACGTCTTGATCGACGACAAGCTCGTCCCGCACTGGGTCGGCAACGGCGAAGAGCAACCGAAAAAGGGTTTCAACTTCCAGGGTGACTGGGAAGAGGGCAAGACCGACGCAAACGGCAAGCCCGTTCCCCTGTCCCACCCCAACTCGCGCTGCACGCTCCAGTCGAGGGCACTCGAAACGTTTTCCGAACTGGCCGAGAGCGGCGACGGTGTCGTAACGCGCATCGTCACCTACAGCGGACGCGACAGCGACACGATGCCTCCCGTGTGGGTCGCCAAAACCCCCGACCACGGCGTGGTGATCGGCGCGTCGATCGTATCCGCGGCGACGGCTACCGAAGTCGGCGCCACCGGCGTCAAACGCGCTCCGTGGGCGAACGCGCCGTTTATCCCCGGATCGCTCGGCGACTATATGCAGGTGCAGTTCGATTTCTTCAACAACAAAGCCATCGCCGACGACATGAGGCCGGTGCTGGCGGGTCTGAACTACTTCCTCACCAACGAGGCACGCGGCGGCAACGAGGGCAAGAAGCTCCTCGGCGAGAAAAAGGACGTCAAAGTGTGGCTCGGCTGGCTCGAGCTCCTGGCCCACAAGGAAGTCGACACCATCGATACGCCTGTCGGCCACATCCCGAAGTACGAGGACCTCAAGAAGCTGTTCAAGGAGAATATCAACAAAGACTATCCGGAGGCCCTGTACAACATGCAGTTCTCGCTTTACATCGACAACATCGTCGGCAGGATCGACCTGCAGACGGAAGCGTACGGCAAGGACGCCCACATCCCGAAGCGGCTCTTCGAAATCTACGAAGAGCAGAAGAGGGAACTGCTCGAGTACAGGGAGAAATACGGCCCGATCGTGACTCCCGCGCAGCTGATCGAAGCGGCCGGTTAGACCGCGCCGCGGATATTTGCACGAAAGGGGCCGGGTCTTTGACCCGGCCCTTTCGCGCCGGTCGACTGTTGATCCTCGGGTCCTGATCCTCGGATGTCACTCCTCGGGTATCAATCCTCCGGTCCTGATCCTCGGATGTCACTCCTCGGGTGTCACTCCTCCGGTCCCAATCCTCGACTGTCGATCCTCGGGTGTCACTCCTCCGGTCCCAATCCTCGACTGTCGATTCTCGGGTGTCGATTCTCGGGTGTCGATTCTCGGGTGTCGATTCTCGGGTGTCGATCCTCGGGTGTCGA
>CBDVDJ010000068.1:0-9353 GCA_965372695.1 uncultured bacterium | reverse complement strand
AACGCAAATCCGCGTTCGAATTTCTGGACGACGAAGGATGTTTCCACGCGCCGGAATCGGTCGAGCGGCAGGCTCAGGCCGACGGCCCCGCCCCACCGGCGTTCGGCCACGCCGAAAGCGACCGGGTCCCTGCGGGTGTTGTTGAGGTGAAATGCGCCGAGAGAGTAGTGGATACGCCGGCTGAGATTGACGTACGTGACACCTGCATTGATCCGGCGCCAGAAGTTGTCAAATCCTTCCGACGTATTGCCCGCCATGATGAATAAGCGGTGGTTGCCGAGCATGTCGGTCAGCACCATCTGTGCCCCGTTGCCGACGTCGCCGAACTCGGGGCTGAACGAAACGCCGGCGGCCACGAAATCGATACCCAGCTTCATGTGATAGTCGCTCGTCTCGTACTGGTAGTCGGTCTGGTCGACGTGCCGCCACCCGACGGTGACCGAATCGTCGCGTGCCACGAGGGCCGGCGTTCCGTACCCGTTCTTGAGCGGGAACTCGTAGATGAGGAATTGCTGGTTGGAGTATACCTCCGCGATGAAGCCCCGACCGTCGGGCGTAAAGGACGCCGACGTCACACCGCCGAGCACGTTGGTCTGGCGCACGATGGAATCGCCGCGATGGTGATAGATGTTGAAGACGCCGTCGCGGTCGGAGGTAAAGAGAAACGAGTCGCCGTCGGGCGCCCAGTCGGGGTTGGAGTCGGAATACCAACCCGCCGTCATCGCGGTGATCTCTTTTGTG
Organism: uncultured bacterium; assembly: GCA_965372695.1. GTDB lineage: Bacteria > Krumholzibacteriota > Krumholzibacteriia > WVZY01 > JAKEHA01 > CBDUWU01. The sequence continues at coordinate 8,612 of CBDVDJ010000068.1, read as the reverse complement.
TCGATGTCCATCTTGAATATGCGGGTGTGGTCGTAACGGCCGCGGGCGCCCTTGTCCGACTTGAAGAGGATCTCGTTGCGCGCCGGGTGAAAATCGGGCTCGTCCTCGCTGAACGAATCGTCCGTCAATTGTTCGAGGTCGCCGGTTTCGAGATTGTGCATGTACAGGTCCATCGCACCCATCTTGTTGATCGCGCTGAACACGAGCCGCGTGCGATCACCGGAAATCGTCGGGGACGAGAGCAGGGTCAACCCGTCAAAGCGGAACTGAGCGACCTTCTTGCGCCGGGTCCGGTCCCACATATAAATCACGTCGCGGCTCTTGCTCTTGGCCACGAACAGCAGCGTGTCGCCGATCGCTTCGAGCTTGCTGCGGAACGCGGGGATCGATTCGACATCCGACGACTTCGCCCCCTCGACGATAATCCGCCGCTTGAAACCGCTTGTGCCGGGGCGCTCGATCTCGCACACGTTGATGACCCAGTCGTGGGCGCAGAGAGAATAGAGGTGATTCTCGCCGTCGCTCCCGCGGGAAATCGCCGGGCGGCTGTGGAAGGTCCCGTCGGGCGTGAGTTGCTCGCCGATATCACTTACGAACTGGCTGTGGAGGATCGCGGGATAGTACCGGCGCTTCACGTGCTTGATGAATCCCTCGCTCAGCTCGGGCAGCCCTATGCCGATCGTTTTCTGCAGAACCAGGGTAAACTTGTCCGCCCGCCACCAGTCCTCCAGAATCTGGATGATCGCTTCCTCTCCGAAGTTTTTGGCGATGTAATTGAGCGCCGCCTCGCCTTCCTTGTACATCAGGAACGACCCCTGGATGCGCCAGAGCTCCTGGAGCGGCAGGAGGCGGTCGTGGACGAGCGCGTCGCGAACGAACATGTGGCTCTTGGTGTTCTGCGGAGAGTTGGCGAAATATTCGGCCATACCCTCGATGAACCACAGCGGTGGCGGCGCGTAGGTGAATTTCCCCGCCGCCTTCATCACGATGCGGAGTTTTTCCAGCATGAAGGCGTGTACCATTTCGTGGCGCGCCACGTGGCGGAAATTGCCGTACGACCCGGTGAACGGCACGGCGATACGGCCCCTCATCAGGTCGGTGAAACCGCCGGTATACTCGGAGATGATCTGGGGTAGAATGTTCGTTTCCTGGAACGCGTAGTGTGTCTTGTAAAAAACGAACGGCAGGCGTTTTTCAAAGTCGAGGTCGAACCGGTCCTCGAATTCGAGAAACGTTTCCTCGATCAGCGGCGCAATGTAACGAACGAGGTTCTCTTCGTCGGGATAGTGGTAGATGTCGACGTGTTCGGTCTTGAGCACCTTCCAGTCCCGCTTGTCGTAAGTGACCTTGTTCTTGCCGTAGAGGTACTGGGCGTGGAGAGTGGAAGGCAGGATCGAAGCAATCAAGGACACCAGAACGCCCACCCGGAATGCCACCCGGATACGGGAGGCTGTCCCGGTCGTCAGGGGGGTACCGCGGTGCCTGCGTTGGGTCATCTGGACTTTTCGTTACAACTCGAGCGCTCCGGCGAAATTCGTGGCTACCGGTCCCTCCAGGGTCACGTCCGTGGCGCCGTCGGGCGCCAGCCGGAACGAAACGGTCAACTCGTCTCCGCTGTGCTGGAGAACATTCACCGGGCTCTCCAGCCGGCCGTCGTGGGCAAAGAGCACCGCCGCGGCCACCGAACCGGTACCGCAGGCGTAGGTCTCTGCCTCCACCCCTTTTTCGTACGTGCGCAGGTGGATCCTGCCGGACTCGCCCAGCGAGGCAAAATTGACGTTGGCTCCCACCGGGCCGAATTCCGGGTCATTTCGGACGATACGCCCTAAGTGCTTTATATCATCGCCACTTAACTCGCGCGCTTCGTCGACGAAGACGACTGCATGACGCGTGCCGACAACCATAAAATGTACTATTTTCACGTCTTGCGCAACCCGCACGGGGATTTCCCGGCGCATTTCCCGGGCGTCCATCAGCCCGGCCCGGACGCGGTCGCCGTCGACCCGGGCGTCGACGGGGCCCGAGCCGGTGGAAAACCGGACGCGGATCGCTTCCCCGTCGGGTCTTCCCAGCCCCAGGCCCACACCGAAGCGGGCGGCACAACGCGAGCCGTTGCCGCACATCTCCGCGGGATGGCCGTCGCTGTTGTAATACTCCATGTGAAAGTCACAGTCGTCTTCGGATGACGGCCGCAGCACGATGAGTCCGTCGGCGCCCACGCCGCGCCGGCGGTCGCAGACGAAACGCACCTGTCCGTCCGAGAGCGATATGCGGTTGTTGATACCGTCGATCATCACGAAATCGTTCGCCGCCCCGTTCATTTTTGTAAACTCGAGCTTCACGGCGCTTCCTTCCTCCGGTCGGCCGGTTCGAGAACGACGGGATCGAGTTCGAGTTCGTCGCCGGGTTCGATCGTGAGCGTATCCGGGAGTACCGCGCACGGTTCGGCGCAGAGCCGGGTGGTATCGTCGAAACACACGTACCAGCCGCAGACGCTGTCGGCAGCGACGTCGATGAACGCGCGCAGGATGTAACTCCCCATCTTGACGCTGCCGAACGAGTATGCCCCGGTGGTATCGCAGGAAACCAGGTACTGCGGCGTTTCCACCGTATCGGCGTAGAGACCGACCGACACGCCGATCGTGTCGATGCCGGTCCGGTTGACGACGACACCGGCGAGCGTGGCCGCCTCGGTGGGATCGACGACGAATATGTCGACGCCCGCGGCGAAGGGCGCGTTCGGCGTCAGCACCACGGTGTCGGCGGCGAGTGCGGCGTATTCGTCGCCCGTCTGATACAAGCCGTTGCCGTTGGCGTCCTGGAACGCCCAGACAATGTATCGATTGTCCTCGCTGGGCAGGTAGCGCAGCGTGTAATTACCACTCTCGTCGGTGACGGTCTCGCGGTCGGGCAGGGCGGCCTGGGGTACAAAGCTCGAATCGACGGGCAGCACGAAGCACCCGACAACGCCTTTACTGGTCGGTTCGCGGCGAAAATGAATCGTGCCCGAAATGCTTCCGGAGTCGATCGCGGCGGACGTGGCGAACGCCCACACGTGATCCTCCTTGCTCGACACCTTGTGGTTGTCGCGGAATCCCGGCCGCAGCTTGACCACGTAGGTTGTGTCGGGGTGGAGCGGCTCGAGCGGCTGGATGAAGACGGTCCGGTCCTTCCACCAGACCCGCCCGATCTCGATCGGGGGAGAGAAGCTCACGAGCCTCTCGACGCCGGCGCGCGTCATGTCTTCGCTGAATGTGATGGAGATCGGCGACCCCGGATCCACGCCCGCCGAATCGCCGGTCGGGTTCGTGCCCGTCACCGCCGGCACGATCTCGTCGACCGGGCCGCCGGGCGGCGGCGCCTCGACGGCGCAGGCCAGCACCAGCGCCGCCGTCACGATGAACCAGATTGCCAGCCGCATGGATCGGAATTCCCTCATTGTTGATCTCGCCGTCGTGCGAACCGCTACAGGATGTAACGCGTCAGATCCTCGTCGGCGAGGATCGAATCGAGCGTCCGGATGACATCTTCGGCGGTAAAGAGCGCCTTGTTCCGGCCCGATTCCGGCAGTTCGAACATCACGTCCTCGAGCAGCGTCGCCATTACCGTCTGCAGCCGGCGTGCGCCGATGTTCTCGGAGCGCTCGTTGGCCGTGAACGCCACCCGCGCGATCTCTCGTATCGCCCCATCGTCGATCTCGAGTTGACAGCCTTCCGAGGCGAGCAGGGCTGTGTACTGCTTGATCAGCGAAGAATCCGGCTCTCGCAGGATCCGTTCGAAGTCCTCCTGTCCCAGCGACGAGAGTTCGACGCGGATGGGAAAGCGCCCCTGGAATTCGGGGATCAGATCCGACGGCTTGGACACATTGAACGCACCCGCCGCGATGAAGAGGACGTGGTCGGTGCGTACGACACCGTGCCGCGTGTTGACGGCGGCGCCCTCGACGATGGGAAGCAGGTCCCGCTGGACTCCCTCGCGCGACACATCCGGACCGCTCGAATGTGTCGATTTCATCGCAATCTTGTCGATCTCGTCGATGAAGACGATGCCGCTCGATTCGGCCCTCTCGCGTGCTTCCTCGATGATCTTTTCGCGGTCGAGGAGTCTTTCCGCCTCTTCTTCCTCGAGGACCACCCGAGCCTCGCGAACGGTCAGATCCCGCTCTTTCCGGGACTTCGGCATGAACGGGTTGGCCCCGCCCGGCACACCGGGCATCTGAATGTTAAAATCCTCCATCCCCGTCCGGGAAAAGATCTCGATGAGCGGAGACGATGTCACCGCGGTCTTGACCGTCACCTGGCGTTCTTCCAGGGCGCCGCTCTTGAGCTTGACCCGGAGTTTTTCACGTGTCCGGTCGCGCCGTTCGGCCGCTTCGGGATCGGGTGCGCCGGCCGCTGGCGGCGGACCCGGCATGAGGAGGTCGACGAGGCGTGCCTCCACCAGCGCCTCGGCTTTGACGCGGACCTTTTCCTTCTCCTCCTGCGTGACCATTCCGACCGAGAGCTCCATGAGGTCACGGATGATACTCTCCACGTCGCGCCCCATATAGCCGACCTCGGTGTAGTTCGACGCCTCGACCTTGACAAAGGGCGCGTTGACGAGTCGGGCGAGACGCCGGGCGATCTCGGTTTTACCCACGCCGGTCGGGCCGATCATAATAATGTTGTTCGGGACGATTTCGTCGCGCAGTTCGTCGGGCGCCCGGCGGCGGCGCCACCGGTTGCGCAGCGCGATGGCCACCGATTTTTTGGCGTTGTCCTGTCGGACTATGTAGCGGTCGAGTTCGGCCACTATCTGGCTCGGTGTGTATTCGTACATGCGGTTTTCCTCTCTCCCCTATCCACCCAGTGTTTTGACGGAGATATTCGTATTGGTATAGAGGCATATCCTGCCGGCGATGCGGATCGACTCCGTCGCGATTTTGACGGGATCGGTAATACCAGCCTGCACAAACGCGCGCGCGGCGGCGAGTGCATAGGGGCCGCCGGAACCGATGGTCAGGATGTCGTCTTCCGGCTCGACGACGTCGCCCGTTCCCGAGATGACAAATGCTGCTTCTTCGTCGATCACGATGAGAAGGGCCTCGAGCCGGCGCAGCACCCGGTCGCTGCGCCAGTCTTTGGCCAGTTCGACGGCGGCACGCGGCAGGTTGCGGCTGTACTTCTCGAGTTTCTCCTCGAATTTCTCGAACAGCGTGAACGCGTCGGCCGTGCTGCCGGCGAAACCCGCCAGGACGCGGCCGTCGGCGAGTGTGCGGATCTTGTTGGCATTGTGTTTGATGACCGTCTCGCCCATGGTCACCTGGCCGTCACCGGCGATGGCGGCTTTGCCCCCCACCCTCACCCCGATGATGGTCGTTCCCGTTATTTTCAACTTTCCTCCTGAGCGCGCTAAGAGCGCGGATGTGCTTTTTTATACACTTTTTTCAGACGTTCGACCGACACGTGCGTATAAATCTGCGTCGTCGACAGACTCTCGTGTCCGAGTAACTCCTGCACCGCGCGAAGATCGGCGCCGTTGTCGAGCAGGTGCGTGGCGAAAGCGTGCCGCAGCGTGTGCGGAGACGTCGCCGTTATCGACGCGACGCGCTTGATGTAGTTTTCAGCGATGCGCTGAACGGTTCGACGGCTGATCCGGCGCCGGCCGTCGGCGGAAAACGCCGGTTCTTCGCGCAGGTTGGAGAGCCGGCGCTCGCTGGCCTCGTGCTTGATTCCGAAGCGTTCACGCCAGTACGCGAAGAGCGCCTCGCGCGCTTTCCCGGCGAAGGGCACGGCCCGTTCCTTGTCCCCCTTGCCCACCACACGGATCGTTTCGTTGAACGGAACGAAATCGCCAACGTCGAGGGCGATCATCTCACCGAGCCGAACGCCGGTCCCGTAGAGAAACTCGAGAACCGCCCGATCGCGGAGCCCCTTGCGGGTATCGGTATCGGGAAGGTCCATCATCCGGCGGACGCGCTCTTCGCTCACGATCGTCGGGATACTCTTGCGCTGGATCTGCTGGGCGAGGTAGAGCGTGGGGTCCTCCTCGACGAGATGCCGCTTGGCCGCATACCTGAAGAACATCCGCGTCGACGAAATCCGGCGCATCATCGAACGGCCGCTGAGCCCTTTTCGCGCCTGGTCGCCCAGCCACGACCGGATGTCGCCGATTTCGACCGCGCGCAGCGGGACCTGCTCGCCCCGCCGTTCGTGAATGTGGGCGGACAGCTGCGCCAGGTCGGCGGCGTACGCGGCCACGGTGCGCGGTGAGAGATCGCGTTCGTGCACCAGGTGGTCCCGGAATTTCTCGATGGCGCTGTCGATTTCCATGATGGCCTGTGACGGGACACCCGCCCCTCGGGTCCCCGGCGGGCTGAATATACTGAAAAAAGGCACCTTCGCTAAAGGAAAATCTAGAACAGCGCGGAGTTGGCCTCCCGCCAGGTCGTCATGGCGGCATCGGAAGCCTCCGAGATGAGGCGCTTTCGCTCCTGCCGGCGGTTTTTCCGCCCGCGCGCCCCGACCGCCGGCGCCGGCATTATCCCCATATTGGCGTTCATGGGCTGGAAGTTGGCGTTGGGTGAATGGATGTAGTTCATCAGCGCCCCCAGCATCGTCTCGCCGGGCAGGGCGGGCATCTCGACGCCCAGCGAGCGTGCGTGGATCGAGAGTGCGACGACGATCGCGCTCGCGATCGACTCGACGTAGCCTTCGACACCGCAGATCTGGCCGGCGTAATACAACCCGGCCAGCTTCCGGTCGGCGAGGTATCGGTCGCATACGGACGGGATGTCGAGAAAGATGTTCCGGTGGATGGTTCCGTATCGGAGGATGTCGACATTTCCGAATCCGGGAATCGAGCGGATCATCTGCTTCTGGTGCCCCCATTTCATCCGCGTCTGAAAGCCGACCATCCCGAGCAGGCTGCCCGACCGGCTCTCCTGGCGGAGCTGGAGCACCGCCCACGGCTCCCGTCCAGTGCGCGGGTTGCGCAGCCCCCGCGGCTTGAGCGGGCCGTAGCGGAGCGTTTCGTCCCCGCGCGCGGCGAGAACTTCGACGGGCAGGCATGCTTCGAAGTACTTCTCTTCTTCGAACGCATGGGTCTCGACGTATTCGGCGCCGCGTATGGTCTCGAGGAGTTCCTGGTAGGCGTCCCTCTCGAAGGGAATATTGAAGTAGTCGGCGTCACCCTTGTCGTAACGGCTCGCCCACCAGCCCGCTTCGGGGTCGATGGTTTCGCCGTCGAGCGACGGCGCGATCGCGTCGTAGAAGTAGAGGTGGTCGCTCGAGCAGTGTTCCCGGAGTGCGGCGGAAAGTTCAGCGCCAGTGAGTGGCCCCGTCGCGATGACGGCGGGCACGGGCAGGTCGAGGCTCGTGACGCACTTGCGTTCGACGGTGACGTTGGGGTGTGAGTCGAGCACGCGGGTGACTTCGTCGGCAAAGAGTTCGCGGTCGATGGCGAGCGCGTGACCGGCCGGGACCGACACCGAACGCGCCACGCCGAGGAGCTTGCAGCCCAGCACGTCCATTTCCGCCTTCAGCAGCCCCGAGGCGTTGTCGACGAGCGTCGACTTGAAAGAGTTGGAGCACACGACCTCGCCGAGCTGCCCGCCTTGGTGGGCTCCCGTGGGCACGTCGGGACGCATCTCGAAGAGGCGCACACGGTGCCCGCGCTCGGCCAGCTGCCACGCGGCCTCACTCCCGGCGAGCCCGCCGCCAACAATCGTTATCTCTTCTCTATTATCCATGACAAATCCATCGCCTCACCAATGCCAGCGTTTACGTGGACGGGCAAACTGACGAGGGGTTCCCGGGCCGGCAGCACACCCACGGTGCGAGGGGCAGACTGATGAGGGTTGAGAGGACCGTTTGGAGGCGAACATAATAGAGGGTCAATCAGTGAGCCGACAACCGAGACGGCCGCGCCACGTGGGCGAACCTACGTGCTGGAAGCCTCGGCGGCCGTCGTGTCCATGAAACCCTCGTCAGTCGGCCCATCCATGCGGGCACTCGGTGAAAGTCGGCTTTGGGGAGAGAGGGTCAGGGCTCGACGACTTCTTCTTTGCAGTTCGGGCACTTCAGGTAGTCGCCGCGAGACTTCGACGTTTTCTGGACCACGTACGCGTGACCGCACATCGGGCACGGCGAGGCGATCGGTTTGTCCCAACTCGCCCAGTCGCATTCCGGATACTCGCTGCACCCGTAGAACACCTTCGCCCTGCGCGTGACCTTTTCCACGACCCGGCCCTTGCACCCTTCCTTGGGGCAATCCAGTCCGATCTGGTAAGACTCGGTGTGTTTGCAGTCGGGATACCGCTCACAGGCGGCGAAGCGGCCGTAGCGGCCCGTCTTGAGCACCAGGCGCGATTCGCACTTCGGGCACTTCCCTTCGAGGTGGATCGACTGCGCCTCTTCCTCGAGCGGGCGCGAAAAGCGGCACTCGGGGTAGGCCGGACACGCGAGGAACTGGCCGTTGCGTCCCCACTTTTTGATCAGCTGGCGGCCGCACTTGTCGCACGTGACGTCGACTTCTTCCTGGAGCTTTTTCTTCAGTCCTTCTTTCTTGTCGTCGATGTGGTCGAGCGATTCCTTGAACGGCGTGTAGAAATCCTTCACCACGCGCTGCCACTT
>CBDVDJ010000067.1:0-9380 GCA_965372695.1 uncultured bacterium | reverse complement strand
GATCGGGAGGTTGCGGCCGTCGAAACGCTGATACGCGCCTAGCGCTGGAATGTGGTCCCGGTTGCTCGAAGACAGAGTGCGATTCGGCTCATCACTTCTCACCGTGAGGTAAAAGATCTGCAGGCCCCAATGGAGTCGATCCGTGATATTACGGTTCACTTCGAAAAACAGGTCATCGCTGCGCTCATCAAATTCGTATATTTCGTTTCGTCGTTCGGTATGGTCGTATATCAATTTGTATCCGGCATACCAGCTTCTTCCCGGAATCCATGGGTCCGAGAAACGGATTCCGAAGTTCGTGGCGCCGCCAACTGTAAAATAGACACTCCCCTTCGAGCCCCATTTTAATATGCTGTTCGACGTGATACGAGCACCGATACTCAGTCCGTTCTCGTCCGTGATCCTGATCACCGGTGCCGGCGTGTATCTGTTCACCTCTTCGAGAGTTACGACGACGACTACGCCGTCGGTCTGCTTGATCGTATTGAATTGGATAATTGTGAAAACACCGAACTGAGTGAGCCATTTGTAATCGATGGAGGCCGATTCTTCGGTGTAGATCTCGCCAGGTTTCGACTTCATTGCCTTGTATATGACATCGTCCTTGACGATATTATTACCTACCAGCCGGATTTCTATAATCACCTCGCCAAACGTGATGTCTTCGGCAAACGGCCCCGGTATCGGAGACCTGGTAATGATCTTACCGCCGGTCAGGAAAAGGCAGAGTGCAATCAGCAGGCAGGCGCTCACATTTTCGAGTGATCTCTGTGTCTTCATTCCTCATTCCTCATTCCTGTTCGACGCCGAGTTCGAAAAAGCCGTTCTACAATCGGGCGCTCTACTCAACGACCTTGATTAGCTCGCCCTTTTCGACCTCCGCTGAGAGCTCCTTGCCATTCATGATCGCGATCGCCTCAAGATCGTCCTCGCCGACGCCCAGGACGGTCAATACGCTCTTCATGTTTCCGTCGCCCAGCGCCTTTTTCACCCGCACTCGCCGCGGCTTCACGTTGAGCACACTGGAATCGTGTACGGTGTCGAATCCTCGAGACGATTCGCTGAACGCGCGTACGTATTGCGAGTACAGTTTCTCCGTCGTGAAACCGTGGATGACGTAGACGCGGTCGTCCTTTTTTATGAAATACGAAAGAATATGCAGCATGTCGGAGCCCCTGCCGATCGTCGACTCCACGACTTCGGCCTCGAGGCGGTTCACAGTGGCGGACTCCCGTTCGATGACGGCCGCTTTGGCTTCCTTGACAAAAAGATCCGCCTCGACGCCGGGATCACTCTCTTTGCCAATCCCGAGCTGGATACACGCCGATTTATCTTTGCTCAGAAAGAAAACGTGCGTGGGTGTGTTCTGGACGCTCCAGTCCTTCGGAACCGGCAGCTGGAAGCGCAGCGTCGGGTGGTAGAACATGTTGTCGCGTGCGAAACCCGCTCGTGGATCCTGTCCGTACACGATTCCGTCGATACGCCGGAGGAAATCGTCCGGGTCCAGGTTGCGGGGCTGGTAGTCGATTTTCTGCTGCCACTCGCGGGTCAGCTCGGAGACACGCTCGTATCGATCGCCCGGATCGGGGTGCGTGGACAAGAAGACCGGCGGGCGTTGCCCGTCTCCTTCCGACATTCTACCGAGCGTCTCGAAAAATCCCGCCATTTGCACCGCGTCGTATCCGAGCCGGGTCGAATACTCGACGCCCAGCAGGTCGGCTTGCTCCTCCTGATCGCGGCTGTATTTCAGCAACGCGATCTGCCCGGGCGCTTGCAGAAGGGCTCCCGCGGTTGGCAGCACCCGCGAGACCGTGCTGAGAATCCCGAAACCCGAAGCCACGACGGAGCGGGACATTTGCTTGGCACTGTGGCGTCCCACGACGTGTCCGACTTCGTGCCCCATAATGCCCGCGATCTCGTCTTCCGAGTTCATAAACGCCAGAATTCCTCTCGTGACGTAGAGGTAGCCACCCGGTAAGGCGAACGCGTTTACCATCGGGGTATCCAGCAGGCGAAACGTGTAATCGAGGTTGGTCCGCTGCGATACTCCTGCGATCGACTGGCCTAGCTGGTCGATATAGGCGGCCAGATCTTTGTCGTCATACAGCCCGTACTCCGCGACGACGATTGGATCGTACTCGTGGCCCATCTCGATCTCTTCGGCCTCGCTCACCATCATGAATTCCTGGTCCCCTGTAACATAACTCTTTGCACACGCGGTTGTCAGGATGGCCAGGGCCAGCGCCGCGGAAAGTCTGAATAACGTCGTTCTAGTTTCCATGTCCAATCAATCTCCTTGTCTTGTGCTACGTGGTTCGACCCGCTCAGAAGGCATTTCGAAGAACTCGCCCGAGCCAACGCGTCCTGCCACTGGAGTGAGGCAGTAGTTCTTCGAGCTGTTCCTCTGTGTCCACCCAGGTTGTCGCCATCAGAACTTCGACCATGTCCAGATAGGCCGACATCGCTTGCATCCTGGCAACAAGTACCGTGACCTCGCCGTCCATAATTGCGGATCGAAGGTTTTGATTCTGCGACCCGACGGTGAGGTAGAACATGATCTTCTCCTCAACCTCGGGGGTCAAGGTTTCGCGCCATTGTTGCGCCAGCGCCATGCCGGGCTCCGTCAATAGCGGCCGTAGTTCCTTGACGCCGAGACCGTCCTCTTTGCGCGCGCTCTGCTCCGCGCGAAGCATGGAGTAATCATAGATCAGCTGCTCCCACCCGGGGAGGGGAATCAGCGTCTCGAGCGCCTCTTTCGACGCAAAAAACTGAGCTTTCATGTGCAGTTTGGGCAACCGCTTGTCAACGTCTTCGCTCAGGTAATCCTCGTGGTAGCCCTCGGCGACGAGAACGGAATCCAGCCGGGCGACCATGTCGTACACGGCGGGATCGAAAGGAAAAACTGTCCGGAAAAACGGGTCATCAATAACCGTCTGCCGGAATTGCTCGGTCCGACCTGCCACGTCGCCGATATCGAAGTTCAGCGCATAGATTCCGACCCGGAGCTTGCCGCCGGCCGCGCTTATTTCATCACTCATGTGGTTTTGAAACGCTACCAGGCGTCCCAACAACTCGGCGGACCGGGACAGGAGCGGCGCGGCGGCGGCTGGCGCGTTGTCCCTGGCCGGCGCCACGGGCAGCACCCAGCAACCGCGCAGTGACGCGCCCGCGACCAGCCCGCCCCACACAAAGCTGTTCCAGATGGAATCCGGCATGTAGAAGTGCGAGCCAGGAGGCATCAGGTTATAGAGCGTGGCCTTTATTATGTTGGCGCGTTTGTCGGCATACCCGGTCTGGTTGTGTGCCTGGAGCGCTGTCGCGGTCCAGCCGTCCGCTCGCAGCTCCTCGAGCCGATCTCCATAGCGGGGTGGTTTGGGGAGCGGACGCAGCGGTAACGGGATGTCGCGCTCGCTGTACCCCTGCGAGAGCAGGAGCTCCCGTGCCGCGTCTTTCAGCGTCACCAGGAAAGGACCGCGCGCCAGTATGGCGCGATCGTCCCATGTCGGCCCGGTGTACTGCTCGCCGACGCCCATGCCCGTGTACATCGCCTCGCCCTTTCCGGGATCGATTTCGGTCACGTCGAAGAACGTAATCTTGCGGTGGTCGCGCATGAGGAGGTCCGGAATAAACCACATGCCTTTGATCAGGTGCCGGCTGCGAAAAGTGAGGTCCGTCGGGTTGGTGATGTTGACGTGCACCTTGACTAAATTTTTTAGCCACTTGTCGCCGTGGGTACGCTTGCCGGCCTGGAGCATTTCGGACTGCTCGACGGCCTGCCGCAGCTCTTCCTGTGTCTCGCGTAATCTTTCGGACCATTCGGCGTACTCCCTGGGCAGTTTCACCTCGTGATGGAGTGGATCTTCCAGCAGTGTGAGCCAGAATCGCCCGTCGTTCGCTTCGTAAAAGAACTGGTCGAGAAAGATCATGTACGTGGGGATACGCCACGTCGTGTCGTATTTCTTGACCGCGTCGATCAGCGCCTGGAGGTACACCTCCCGCGTCATTCGGTAGCCGATCAGGTCGGGCTTACCCGCGTGGTTCTTGCCGTCGTAGTCGTGGATCCACAGGACGTGGTAATCCTCCGCCTCGGCAATCATCCGGGCGAGCTCTGTGGTGAACTGCTCGTTGATGACGTAGTGGACGTCGTTCGCATTACTGAATTCCTGCTGAAGCGCCGCCTCGATCACGGCGTCCAGCTCCTCGTGTGAATCCACCTCCTCCGGCTTCAGGGCCCAGTGCAGCGGCAGCCACACGAGCCGTGAGTCGCCCCAGCGCTCGCGCAGGGCCTTTCGATTCGCTTCGAAGTAACGCAGCAGGGTGTTGAAGACATAGGTGAGCGCCGGACGGTACCGCGGCTCGATTTCTGGAAGTGACTCCATGTACCGGTTGAACACGGTCATACACGCCTGTTCGTAGCCGACCAGGGAGTCATTCTTCTTGCGCTGGCCGAGCAGGCGGTTGTATGGAAAGATCATTTCCTGCAGGGTAACCGCCCGTGCGCCGCGCGCGATGTAAGCGCCAAACGCCAAACCGTCTTCGCTATTGGCGTCACGTCCCGTCGCCAGAGCGAACGACCGCTCGAGTTCGTGGTGATACCTTTCGATTTCGGCCGCAAACGAATGTCCGTCGGGGTACGAGGCGTCCTTCACATTGATATGATTTTTGTAGACGCTCAACGCTTCCAGAAACGCGGCCTTGTGCTTTTCGTCGTTTCCGCCGTCCTGGTCGAAGAACGGCGTTGTGAAACGGGCGACCCAGTCGGCCGCGTGTTCGAGGCCGGCCAGGGATTCCTGGAGTTCCGGTCCCGGCTGATATATCGGTACCTTCGGATTGGGCGCCTTCGGCAGGGCAACGTGGGGCTCGTGCGGGCGCGTCTGTCCCATGTACGGTTGTCCCAGCGGAATCTGCAGGCCAAAACTGAAGGAGTGGTCCCGCCCCGGGTAGTAGTCCACGCGAAAGTAACTGCCGTGGCCGATAACGCCGCCGCGACGCAGCCCCGGCGTGAAAGACCAGAGCCAGTCGAATTCGTTGTTTCGAATCGAGTAGTCGCAACCGAACTGGAGCGCGAAGAACCGTGTGGCGGCCATGAGACGGCCCCCGCCGTCGAAGTCGTCCAGGGTGGTCGCGTAGGCCTCGCCCACGAGGGCCAGCCCGCCGTAGTTCGGGTTCATGACGTCTCGATACACCCCCCCCAGCAGTTGCCCACCCAACTCGTCATCGGTGTCCTGTCTGGCCCAGTCCAGAAGTAATCCCGCGTACGGCTGCCATTTCAGCGGTTGGCCCATCGACTTGACCGGGTCACCCTCGACCGGCACGGAGGCCGGCTGTGCGAGCGCGCTCCCGAGGGCCCCGAAGAAACAGGGGAGGATCATCAGCAGACCAAAAGTAATCACAAGCGTCAGGTCTTGCAGTGATCGTTGCCGCAACAAGTCATTCTCCGTGAAAATAAAGAAGTTAGATCGAGCCATATAAACCAGCCTAGACACCCGGGCCAATTGGCACAATCCCACCTTGGTGGTATAGAGTGAGGTAGACAAGCGGGTTTTTGCTGATTCTACAGGAGGATGGGAGAGAGTTATGGTAGACTGAATCCACCGCTGCTGTTAAGTAGCTGTGTCTATATCTCTTAAGCTTTTGACTGTCCCGCTTCAGCTGTCAGCCAACGGCAAAAATGGAATCGCAGAGCAAAAACATCATTTATCGAGGCAACTCGACGATATCCGTCGTCTCGCTCCCGGAATTTTCCCGGCCGGTGGTTGTCAAGAAGCCCTCCAAACCCCACGCTTCCCGGCGCATCCTTCGATCCCTGGAACGAGAATTCAAGATGACCCGATCCCTGGATGCGGTCGACGGCGTGCGCAAGGCTCTGGGGCAACAGTCGATCGAGAATCAACTGGTTTTGCTGCTGGAATATATCGACGGGGAGACCCTGCGCGATCATATCACGAAGAATTCACTTGGCCTGCGTGAAAAACTAAAGCTGGCTATCGAACTGGCTCGCATCCTGGGGAAAATACACGAACAGAGTGTCGCTCACCTGGATATCAACAGCAACAACATACTCATCGATAACAGAAGACAAACGGCCCACTTCATCGATCTGGGCGCTGCTTTCCGCATTAGCGGTGCCGGCGATTATAAAGTTGGGCCCGACGAGATTTTGGGAACCCTGCCGTACATCTCACCGGAACAGACGGGAAGAATCAACCGCGCCGTGGACGAACGCTCGGACCTGTATTCTCTGGGCGTGGTTTTGTATGAACTCATGACCGGGAGTTTACCGTTCGATTCAAACGACCCGGTGGAGCTGGTACACGACCATCTTACCCGCACACCGGCATCGCCAACCGAAGTATCGTCAGCGATTCCCGGAATGATCAGCACCATTATTTTGAAATTGCTCGGCAAAAACGCAGAAGACCGATATCAATCGGCAGCAGGGATTCGATTCGATCTGGAAAAATGCCTGAAACTCTTGAGATCAGATAACACGATAGACGAATTTCCCACGGGAGAGGTGGATCGCAGCGGTAGATTTAAGTATCCCCAGGAACTATATGGTCGCGAAAATGAGCTCGAGGCACTGAAGAACGCGTTCGAAGACGCGTGGCGTGACACATCGTCAATGCTACTGGTCAGCGGATATTCGGGTGTCGGAAAGACAGCGCTGGTCGAAGAGATACAAAGACCGGTGTCGATAGCACTTGGCTACTTCGTTCGCGGAAAATTCGACCAGTACCTGAGAACCACGCCGTACACGGCGATCTCCCAGGCGTTCACGGCGCTTGTGTCCCAGATTCTGGCGGAACCTGAAATAACCTTCAGCGCGTGGTGCAGAAGGATTCAGGCGGCGGTTGGTGATCTCGGTAACGTGATAATTGAGGTTGTGCCAAACCTGGAGGAACTTATCGGCCCCCAACCGGACTTGCCAGAATTGGCCGGGCCTGAAGCCGTAAACCGTTTTAATTATGTGTTCAATAAATTCCTTTCCTCCGTCGTCACCAAAGAGCGCCCTCTAGTTTTATTCGTCGACGATCTGCAGTGGATCGACGCTGCATCGCTCAAGTTGCTCCAGGTAATCCGGTCCGATTTCAGCCGACCCGGACTGATGGTGATCGGTGCTTACCGTGGCAATGAGGTAGATGATTCCCATCCGCTCATGGCGCTTATTGACGACAAGGATCAGAGGAAAATGCCTCTTCGGACGCTCCAGCTCGAAAATCTGCAGAAACGGCACCTCGAAGCTTTTTTGTCGGATACATTCGGATCAAAGAAAGACGTCAACGAGCTGTGCAGGGCTACATACGACAAAACAAAAGGCAATCCATTCTTCTTGCGCAGGATGCTGTCGTCTTTGAATGAGGAAGGCCGCATCCGATACGACTCCGACACCAATAACTGGATATGGGATATCGACGATATCCACAAAGCGGGGATAGCGGACAATGTCGCCGATCTCCTGGCGAAGAACATTACAAAGCTGCCGGAGGAAACGCAAACCATTTTGACGAGTGCAGCCTGCATCGGTAACCGATTTGACATTTCAACACTTGCTATGATTTCCGGTCGTCCGGAGCAGGAAATCATCGATTTACTCACCGAGCCGACAGTTGGGCAGTATATCACTGGATCCGGTGGAAACTACGAGTTCGTGCACGACCAGGTGCAACAAGCTGCGTATGCAGCGATCGATGCTGATGGCAGAACCCGTAAACACCTGGAAATAGCACGCTTGCTGCATGCCGGTACTGACCAGACAAAAATCGAAGAGCGGATCTTTGATATTGTCACTCATTATGATTTGGGTGCGAGCTTGCTGACTGATCCAGCGGAGAAGCGCCTGGTGGTGGAATTGAACCTGCAAGCGGGTCGCAAATCAAGGAACTCGTCCGCTTTTGCCGCCTCCGCCGAATACCTGAAACAAAGTGTCTCTCTTCTGGGTGAGAGCGGCTGGCAAAACCACTACAGGCTGACTCTGGATGTTCATAATGCATTGATTGAAGCGTGTCATCTCAGCATTCAGAACGAGGACGTCTCAGCGCTTTTCGACACGATTTTGAGCAGGGCGAAAGAGGCCGTCGATCTGCGATTTGCTTTCCAGACGATGATCTTGATGAAAATAGGTCAAAACGAGTTGGGTGAAGCAATCTCGATCGCAGAGGGTTACCTTGAACGGCTCAACATCACTTTCGACACCGAGCTTACTTCTAAACTGTCCGTAGACGAACTCTACAATCTCCCACGAATTGAAGACGAAGAGAAGAACGCGGGACTTGAAATCCTGATGACGATTACCACTCCGATGGTCTTTACGGCCCCGGAACGACTTCCGCCTCTCATTTACACGATGTTAAACATAGTAAGTCGATACGGCAACAGTGACGCCTCGAGTTTTGCCGTGACGTGGTACGCGACACTTCTTTGTCTGGAAGAAAAGTACCAGGAGGGCAATGTCTACGGCCAACTGGGAGTGGCCCTGCTCGACAAGTTCGAATCTCGGGGTATGTCCTCAAAGATCATGAACACTCAAAGCGTGACGATTCGCCACTGGAAGTGCTCGGTTCATGAGCTGATAGAACCGCTGAAGAAATATGCTTACCTCGGCATACAAGAAGGTGATTTTGAATGGGCTCTTTACTGCCTTGTCAATTACACGCTCTTTTTATGGGGTGTTGGAGAGCATCTGCCGGACTACGCGGTGGAAGTCGAGGAATGCATCAACTTGTGCGAGAGCATGAACCAGGAAGTCCCGCTGCTTATCGTTTCGCTATTTGCGCAGGCGGCATCGAACTTGACGGGAGAATCGGTAGATACAAAAAAGCTCGAGGGTAATTGGTTTTCCGAAGACCGCATGCTGGCCAAACTCGAGGGCAACGTGTTTGTGCTGACATTCTACAGGTTGGCTAAAATGACGCTGTGCTATCTGTTCGGTGACTACAATGAAGCGTGTCAGCACGTCGACGAAGCGTTAAAAATGAGGAGCAGCGTTAATCCGCATTACCTTTATACGAAGATTTCTTTTTTGGGCGCCTTGTCTTACATCGCCGCATTGAAGGATGCCGAGAATGATTCCAAAAGGAAGAACCGATTGGAGAAGCTGGAGCAGCTCGAGAGGGAAATGAAATTGTGGGCTGAGGCGGCGCCTATGAACTATCAGCACGAGTACGATTTGTTGCGGGCCGAAAAATATCGCGCTACCAGCGATCACTGGAAAGCCGTGCGATTCTACGAAAAAGCCATCAAGGGAACCCAAGGCGGAAGATATATTCACGAAGAAGCGCTGGCGAACGAACTGTTTGGGCAATTCTGGCTGGAACAGGAGAACGAAAAGATCGCCGAAACGTACATGCGCGAGGCGCGGGCCCTTTACGATCGATGGG
>CBDVDJ010000066.1:0-9388 GCA_965372695.1 uncultured bacterium | reverse complement strand
AACCGAGAGAGCGATAGATCTTTCGCTTCTCGACTTCGATCAGATGGGGAAGTATTTCGAGGGTAAGGTCGAGTTCCTGTTTGACCAGTTTCGTCAGTTGATTCAGCAGTACTTTGTCAGAAAGTGTCTTCAGAGATCTCACGGCATTCCTCCCGTCACAAAAACCATCACTCTCAACCACCAGCCGTATTCGTATTATAACACACGCTTTTTTATCGCCGTGAGACGGCGTGTAGCGTTTGATTCTGAAGAGGAGGGCGGTTGTGAAAACACAAAAAAGATGTCAAGCATAAACGCAAATCGGAAGTTGAAATTGTAAGAACAGCAACGGAAAAATGCGCGAAGTACTGGCCGGCGATACAAAGACGGCTCTTTGTTTGTCGAATTGAGGCGAGTTAACAGCAACAGCAAGATACGCCGAACACCAACCGGCAATACAATGACGACTATTTGTTTGTCGAGTTGAGGCTAGTGGTCGGAGGTGGTGATATAAATGACGGAATTTTTACCGCCATAGCCGTCGGGTTCCTCGGTCGTGCAGTGGGGGTCTAGCACCTGCTGGCGGTCGTTGATCAGGAAGCGGTAGGCGTATTTGCCGGGGCGCAGCGACAACGTGATCTCCCATGAGCCGTTGGGTGCGCGCCGCATGCGCGAGTGTTCGGGGGACCAGCCGTTGAATGTCCCGATGACTGACACGGAGTGGGCGCCGGAATCGCTGTAGCGCAGCGTGACGAGTTTCTGCACGTCCTCGGTCTCGCCTGCCTCGATGCGACGGGTCCGTTCCTCGAACTCGCCGAAGTTTCCGACCAGCTGCCAGAGGTTATTGTTGAATTCGTCGGAAGCGAGGTTGTCGTCGTCTCCGAGCTTGAAGAATATGCGGCTCGTCTGTTCGCCGGCGACCTTGATCATGATGTTGTTCATTCCCCGGCGAATCCGTATTTTGGTGGTCGCGGGAATCCGATCCGGCCCGGGCCGGAAATCGAGTACGCGTTCGCCGTTGATGAACAACGCGGCGGGCGAGTCCGAAGCGAGGTAAGCCGGGCACTGGAGCTTTTCCAGCGACGACTCGATTACCGTGTACAGGTACCCCACGCCCGCCGGATTCAGGGACCCCCACAGGTGAACGTCGCCATAATTCAGATTTGCCGATTCGGGCAGTACCCGCCAGGCGATTCGCTTGCCGATGCCGGCATACCCCCTGCCCAGGTCGACGCTTTTTTCGGGCGGATACGGCGTCGAGATCGGATTGTCCGACGCGGGAAACGGGCCGAGAAAGAGCCACTGGTACGGCTTGAAGAAGTTGGACGAGATGAGACCGAGGTCCTTGCCGTTTCCATAAAACTTCAGTTTGAACGCGAACGATCCTGGCCGGCACGGCGACGGCACGAGTACGTTGACCCGGACCTGGAGCGTATCCTGGGCCGGATCCATGGCGACGCCGAAACGATTGCCTTCCTTCAATTGCAGGCCGGCCGGGCTGAACCAGCCGCCGTCGATGTCGATTCGTGCGCCCGTTCGCTTGACGAGACGGATGTCGATCGGGACGGACAGTCCCCGGAGGATCTGGCCTTCGGGGAAAGAGGCCGTGATATCAATTGGGTGCTCGAGATAGATGGACCGGAATGCGGTGTATTTGACCCGGCGCCCCGTACCGTCGGTGAGCGAGAGCGTGAGGTCCCACGGCAGCAGTGATTCCACCTTTACCGGGCGCGCGGTGAACCGCGAGATCAACGTGTGCGGCTGGCCGGGCCGAATCACGACGGTTTGGCCCGATTGCAACAGTGAGTCGATTTCCTGGCCCCTGATGACGCTCGCCGACCTGAGTTCGACGGGTTGCGGACCGCGCGCCGTGATGGTCCATCGGACTTCGACTTTTTGATCGATGAGGGCCCGCTCGCTCATAAGGGTGGCCGCGATCTTCAGCCCGGAACGTTCGCTCAGCACCCGGTAGACGTCGTTCTCGGCCCGGCGCAGGGCGAACACGACGTCGTCGAGCAGACGCGACATTGCCGGCCCGAGCCGGAGCCCGCTGGTGCGATACGAATCCTCGCGATCGAACAACGTATTGCCAGCCGTCTGCTGGCGCGTTTTCGATACGGCGTTGTAGACGTCGCGAATAGCGGCTTCGACGGATTCGATGTCGATATCCGCCGCCCGTGCACGCTCATAGTTCATTGTTTTGCTGAGCGCCTTTATCGTGCGGATGCTCTGGTCGAGGCGGACGATTTCGTTGTCCGCCATTCGCCGCTTGAAGCGCACGACGGCGTAGAAAATGTCGACGGCGGCGTTCTGGTCGAATGCTTCTACGTACCGCGATTCGGAGAGCAAACTCGCCAGATAACGGGCCGTTGCCGTCGGTTGTCTCCCGGGCGACGGGCTGTCGGGCGAACCCCACGCGATGGCGCCGATGGTGTTGTCCGCGGCGCGCTTTGCCTCTTCGTGGTACCCGGTCGCGTCGAGCGTTTTGGCCACGACAAGCGCCGTGGCGAGCAGGTCCGGCCGGAAGAGCGGGTCGCCTTCCGGGGCCGGGCCGTAGAGAAACGCCGAAGGCGGTTGTGGCGAGACGTTGGCCGCCCCTGTCACGTAGTGGGATATGATACGGCTTGCGTGGTTGTCGCCGACGTTACCGTCGAATATCAACGGGGCGATCGACATCGCGTAATAGTCGTGCAACTGGGCGCCCCGGTTGGTGTCGAACGGAAAGAAAAAATTGGCGTCGGCATCGTAGCAACGGTCGATGAGCCGTTCCTGGAGAGTCCGCGCGCCCTCGTACCAGTAAAGCGCCTGCATCGGTTTGAGCATTTCCAGGTTGAGACGGGCCAGGTTGATCATGTCGAGCGACAACAACGCGTTGAATCCCGGTTGTTCGATACCGGTCAACCTCGTCCCGTCCGGGTAGACGAGATCCGTTTCGATCAGGAGGTTCGCGTTGTGATCGTGTTCGGTGAAGAGATAACTGTAGTACCTCGTTGTCGAGGCGGCCGACTGGCTGACCAGGGACCGGCTGGGGTATTGGCGCTGGATGTCGAGAGCCAGCGTCGCCAGCAGGGGGTAGTCGGCGAACAGGCTGTGGGGGCCGGGGAACGCCAGAGATCCGTCCGGCCGCTGCGAACGGAAAACGGTGATCAGCTCCTGGGTCACGGCGTTGGCCAGGTCGGCGCCGCCGGCGCCTGCGCTCACGCCGGACGTGCTCGCCTCCGCCGCTCCCGGCGCGACGGTCAGGGCGAGCAGGATGCCGCAAACCCATGACGCGTATAGGGATCTCGTCTTGCCCAATTCGAAGCCCATCTGCAAAGAGGGGAATTTGAAACCAGTTAACCCTCGTTCGATATGCAAATTCCGCACCGGCAACGACCGGAAAACGCGTTTTTTTTCGTTGACGATAACAGTGAGGTCCGTTAGTCTGATCCGTGGCAACTTATTGACACTAAAGTGGTTAAAGAATGACCTTCCGACAGGGGCTGTCTCCCGCCCATAGACGGCCTGCACAGCCCCCCTATCGTCAGATTCTTCAGCCAGATTTTAATGAAACAATATGACCAAGGAGGAGCGAGGTGGACTTCGAACACGTGCTATACGAAAAATCGGATCACGTCGCCACGATTACCATCAATCGCGAAAAGGTATTGAACGCGCTGAGCTTCGCGACCGTTGCGGAGATGGATGCCGCGTTTGCCGAGGCCGAGCGTGACGACGACGTCCGGGTGCTCATTATCACCGGTGCGGGCAGCAAGTCGTTTGTGGCCGGCGCCGACATCTCCGAAATAAACAGCCGCGACGCGAAGAGTGGTTACGACATGGCAATCCGCGGACAGGCGACGTTGCGCCGTCTCGAAACGATGGGCAAGCCGTCGATCGCGGCGGTCAACGGCTTCGCGCTGGGAGGCGGCTGTGAACTGTCGATGGCGTGCACGATCCGCATCGCCGCCGACAACGCCAGATTTGGACAACCCGAAGTTAATCTCGGTGTCATTCCTGGATACGCCGGTACGCAGCGGCTCACCCGGCTCGTCGGCCGTGGGCTCGCGACCGATCTGATCCTGACGGGACGCGCCATCGACGCCGACGAAGCGCTTCGTATCGGGCTGGTCAGCCAGGTCGTTCCGCAGGCGGAATTGATGGATGCCGCGCACAAGACCGCATCGCTGATCCTGAAAAAAGGGCCCGTCGCGATCAAGGCGGCGATGGATGCGATCGACCACGGCGTCAACACCGGGTTCGAAGACGCGTGCCGTCTGGAAGCATCGCTTTTCGGCGTAGTCTGTGGCACGGACGACATGAAGGAAGGCACAACCGCTTTCCTCGAAAAACGCAAGCCGGAATTCAAGGGCAGGTAGCATGCGCAAGTTCGATGGCTTCGATTTCATGCTCATCGATTCCCGTCTCTCGGAGGACGAGCGAATGGTTCGCGACACCGTGCGCACGTTCGTCGAAGATCAGGCGATGCCTCTCTTCATGGAACACTACGAAAACGGGACGTTTCCATCCGAGCTGGTCGAGCCGTTGGGAGAAATCGGAATATTCGGTCCGACCCTCGAGGGTTACGGTTGCGCCGGCGTCAACAACGTCTGCTACGGGCTGATGATGCAGGAACTCGAGCGGGGTGACTCGGGGTTGCGCAGTTTCGCGTCGGTCCAGTCGAGTCTGGTGATGTTCCCGATCTACAGTTACGGGAGCGAAGAGCAGAAGTCGAAGTGGTTGCCCGAGCTCGCCAAGGGGCGCAAGATCGGCTGCTTCGGACTGACCGAACCCGATTACGGGAGCAATCCGGCGGGCCTGGTGACGACGGCGGTCGAGGACGGCGGCGACTACGTCCTCAACGGCGCCAAGATGTGGATCACCAACGGGACGGTGGCCGACGTCGCCATTGTGTGGGCCAAACTCGACGGCGTCGTCCACGGCTTTCTCGTCGAGCGCGACCGGCCGGGACTCGAAACGGTGCAGATGAAACACAAGTTGTCCATGCGGGCGAGCGACACCTCCGAGCTGATACTCGCGGACTGCCGTATCCCGCGGGAGAATCGCCTCCCGGCGACGGGCGGCATGCGCTACCCCCTGAGCTGCCTCAAACAGGCGAGGTACGGAATCGCGTGGGGGGTGATCGGGGCGGCGATGGCGTGTCTGCACGAGGCGATCGAGTACAGCAGGGACCGGATCCAGTTCGGCAAACCCATCGGTGCCTTCCAGCTGACACAGAAGAAGATTGCCGACATGGCGACCGAGATTTCGCTGGCGCAGTTGCTCTGCCTCCAGCTGGGACGCCTCAAGGACGACGGGATCCTCGATTTCGTCCAGGTATCCATGGCCAAGCGAAACAACGTCCGCAAGGCGCTGGAGATCGCCCGCGAGGCGCGCACGATCCTGGGCGCCAACGGTATCAGCGGCGAATACTGCAGCATGCGTCACGCTGCCAACCTCGAGTCGGTGGAAACTTACGAGGGGACCTACGAGATCCACACCCTGATTCTGGGTAACAAGCTGACCGGCCTGGAGGCTTACGAATAACCCCGGGCGCGGCCCGGCGGGAACGACCATTACCAACTGATGTATAAGAACTGAATGAAAGGTTGTTGAAATGCCGACGATTGCGGTTATCGCAGGCGACGGAATCGGACCCGAGGTTATCGACGAAGGAATGAGGGTGCTCGACAAGATCAGCGCGCTCGAAGGCTTCAAATTCGAGACCGTGACCTACCCGTTCGGGGCCGATCACTACCTCAAAACCGGGGAGGCGATGCCGGCCAGCGTGATCCAGGAATTCAAGGAGATGGACGCGATACTGCTCGGGGCGATCGGAGATCCCCGCATCGAGGTCGGGATGCTCGAACGGGCGATCATCGGCGGTATCCGCTGGGGGGAGCTAGACCTGTATATCAATTTGCGCCCGATCAAACTTTATGCGGAATATCTTACGCCGCTCAAGGAAAAGACTCCCGATGACATCAACATGGTGATCGTGCGGGAAAATACCGAGGGGCTTTATATCGGACTGGGCGGCAATTTCAAGAAGGGGACACCCGACGAGATCGCCATCCAGGAAATGGTGGTGACGCGCAAGGGTGTCGAGCGGGTCGTAAGGTACGCGTTCGACGTGGCGCGCAAGCGCGGCAAGGAAAAAAAGCTGACCCTGATCGACAAGGCCAACGCCCTGCAGACGCAGGACATCTGGTCCCGGACCGTCGAAGACGTCGCTGTGGAATACGAGGATATCACGCACGACCACGCGTACATCGACGCCGCGTGCATGTGGATGGTGAAGAACCCCGAGTGGTTCGACGTCGCGGTGACGGGAAACATGATGGGAGACATCATCACCGACCTGGGTGCGGCGATCCAGGGTGGTATGGGGCTGGCCGCTTCGGGGAACATCCACCCCGGCCGCGTCGGCATGTTCGAGCCCATTCACGGGTCGGCGCCTAAGCACACCGGTAAAGGTGTCGTCTGCCCCCTGGCCACGATCAGCGCCGTCCAGATGATGCTCGACGAGCTCGGATACCCGGATGCCGCCCTCCGGATCGACCGGGCGATGGCCAGGGCCCTGACGTCGGGAAAGATCACGTCTATTTCGACGAGCAGTGGCATGAAAACGAGCGAGTATACCGACACCGTCCTCGAGCACCTGGAATAGCGCAAAGTGCTTGACCGGCAGGGGGTCGCAACCTAATATTTCCGTCTGGGCCCGGTACGGGCCCGGGAGCTTAATGCTATTTATATAAACAGGTTACGTTGCGAGAGTGGCGGAAATGGCAGACGCGCTGGATTTAGGATCCAGTGGGCAACCCCCGTGGGGGTTCGAATCCCCCCTCTCGCACCAGAAAAACACGAGTGGAGCAACGGATGGAAGAAGAACTGACACCGGAAACGGGTACAGACAAATATTTTACCGTAGATGTCGAGGAAAACGGGGAGTGCAAGCGTACCCTGACGCTCACTGCGACCGACGAAGCACTGCAAAAGGAAAAGAAACGGATTATCGAGAAACTGCGCAAAGACCTCAATGTGCCGGGTTTTCGCAAGGGCAAGGTCCCGCTCAGCTACATCGCTAAAAATTATGACGGAGCGGTCCACGGCGATGCGGTCCAAAACCTGCTATCAAAGGCATATGAGCAGGCCGTGGTCAGCAAGGGGCTGCGCCCGCTGGCTGACCCGAAGTTTGAGGACCTGAAGGCGGAAGACGGTGAGGGCATATCGGTGAAGGCGCATATCGAGGTGAAACCGAACGTTACGATTGCGGACTACGCTGGCGTCAAGCTGCAGGTGGAGAAACGGGTCATCGGTGACGAAGAGGTCGATGGGACTCTGAATCAGCTTCGCGAGGGAATGACGCAGTACGAGGCGGTCGACAGGGCCGTAGGCGGAGAGGACTACGTCATCATCGACTTTTTCCCGCTGACGGATTCGGGAGAAGTGGACGAATCCGCCGGGCAGAAGGACTATGGAATCACGCTGGACGGCGAGGGGCTGCTGGCCGAATTCAGGGAGGGGCTCCAGGGCATGAAGGCGGGCGAGGAAAAGGAAATTCTGGTCAAGTATCCCGAAGACTTCGCCGACAAGAATCTCGCCGGCAATTCCAGGACGTTTCGTGTATCGGTCAAGGAAGTCAAAGAGAAGCTGATGCCGGAGATCGACGACGCTTTCGCCCGGAACGTGTCGTCGGAAGTGAAGTCGCTGGAAGAACTCAAGGACAGGATCCGGGAGGACCTCCAGCGCGAGGAAGACGCCAAACACGAACACGACGTGCAGGAAAAGATCATCGACAAGATCATCGAGGCGAATGCCTTTGAGATACCCGACGCCATGGTCGACAATTATCTCACGTCGATCGTCGAGGAAGACCGGCGGCGCCGGCCCGACGTGCCGAGTGAAGAGACGAGAGAGAGCGAGGTTCGTGAACTCTTCCGGGAACCCGCGCTGCGCATGGTCAAACGGTACTTTATAATGGAAGCGGTCAGGCGGCAGGAAAACATGGCCGTGTCTCCGGAGGAATTCGACAAGAAGATCGAGGCGCTGGCCGAAGGCGCAGGCCGTCCTCTGGAAGAAGTCCGTATCATGTTCCGCGAGGGGAAACACCGCCGGAACATCGAGAGCGAACTTCTCGACCAGAAGGTCCTTAGTTTTCTGCGGGAGAAGGCCGATATCAAAGTCGCGTAACGTTTTTGTTTCGTGGCGTCGGCGCCGATATTATATTTATAGAAGAGAAAGGATT
The DNA here is from genome assembly GCA_965372695.1 of uncultured bacterium. Taxonomy (GTDB): domain Bacteria; phylum Krumholzibacteriota; class Krumholzibacteriia; order WVZY01; family JAKEHA01; genus CBDUWU01. The sequence continues at coordinate 1,182 of CBDVDJ010000066.1, read as the reverse complement.
GCTGAAAATGCCGGAGATCAACCAGACCGTACCTTTCGTGATCGAACAGACGGGCCGGAGCGAGCGTGCGATGGATATCTACTCGCGCCTGCTCAAGGACCGGATCATTATTCTGGGCACTCCAATTGACGACTTCGTGTCCAACGTCACCGTCGCCCAGATGCTGTTCCTCGAAGCGGAGGACCCGGAGCGCGACATTTTTCTCTATATCAACTGCCCTGGAGGCGTGATTTCTTCGGGTATGGCTATCTACGACACGATGCAGTACATCACGTCCGACGTGTCGACGATCTGTATGGGGCAGGCGGCGAGCATGGGAGCGGTTCTCCTCGCCGCCGGTGCGCCGGGCAAACGTTCGGGGCTTCCCAATTCGCGGGTAATGATCCACCAGCCGTCCGGCGGTGCACAGGGACAGGCGACCAACATCGAGATCTACACGCGCGAGATCCTCAGGATGAAGGAAAAGCTCAACGAGGTTCTGGCCAAACACACCGGTCAATCGATCAAAAAGGTCGCCAAGGACACCGACCGCGACTTTTTCATGTCGGCTGAAGAGGCGAAGGACTACGGCATCATCGACAGTATTTTTGAAAATCGCCCCAGCTCCGTTAAGGACAACAAATAGAGGGGACGCCGGGGTAGAATTGAATCGGCCGGATCGCGGCCATACACTAAATCAGGAGAGGTTATGAAAAAGAAGATCGGAAATCCGCACATCCTGAGATGTTCGTTCTGCGGACGCGGACAGGACGAGGTCACCAAGCTGATCTCCGGACCGTCGGTGTACATCTGCAACGAATGCATCAAGCTGTGCAAGGACATTCTGGACGACGAGATTTCCGGCCAGGTTCTTTTCGACTCGGACGAATTCCCCAAACCCCGGGAAATCAAGGAATTCCTCGATCTGTACGTAATAGGCCAGAACAAGGCCAAGGTCATGCTCAGCGTTGCGGTGTACAACCACTACAAGCGGATCATGCACGAGCGTACCACCAACGAGGTCGAGATCGAGAAGAGCAACATACTTCTCCTGGGCCCCACGGGTGTGGGCAAAACACTGCTGGCGCAGACGCTGGCGCGGTTTTTGAGGGTGCCGTTTGCGATCGTCGATGCGACGACGTTTACAGAGGCCGGGTATGTCGGCGAGGACGTCGAGAATATTCTGCTCAAGCTCTACCAGAA
>CBDVDJ010000065.1:0-9400 GCA_965372695.1 uncultured bacterium | reverse complement strand
CGACTCGGCGAGGTGGAAGTTGCCGATGGTGGAACCGGGGAAATAGACGAGCCGGCTGGCGGCGGGCCGGGTGGGCGCCGGGACGGAAAAGGGCTGTTCGTAATCGGCACATACGGGGAGCACTTCCAGTCGCGGATAGGCAGCGGATATCCGCCGCGACGACTGGAGGAGGTGTTCCCGGGAGATGTCGATGGGGACGTATCCGACGGGGTCTTCCAGGTGGTCGAGCAGGATCCGCGTTTTGTCGCCGGCACCGCTCCCGTATTCAATCACGAGGCTTTTCGGTCCAATGGCCGCCGCCATCTCGTCGCCGTAATCCCTCATGATCTTCGTTTCGGTCCGGGTGGGATAGTACTCTTCGAGCTCGCAGATCCGGTCGAAGAGGAGGGAACCTCGCTCGTCGTAGAACAGCTTGCACGGCAGTTCCTTGAGGGGGCGGCGGAGACCGTCGATGACTTCCTGGCGCAAGTCGGCGGTCGCGGGATGGCAGTCGAGCAGTTTGACGGATTGGGACATGAAAACGGGCTTTCCCCTCGAGTCTGGTTCAATTAATGCCGTTGATCATACACGATATCCCCCCCTCCCTCAACCCCTGGAGCCTGGGGTGCCGTCGACAGGGGCCCCGGCTGCGAAGCGTCCCGCGCTAAAATATGACCTGCTCGGGGCTGCGGTCGTTCATCGAACCTGCATGGGTGAACTGACAAGATTCTTACCGCCATTATGGCGGTAAGAATCCTTCCACTTTCGACAAAAATGATGTCCGCACTGATCGGCGTGGAGCTATTTTTTCCAGAAAGACGGGGATAGCAGGATAATGACCGTATACAGCTCCAGGCGGCCCGACAACATCAGAAAGGTCAGGAACCACTTGCCCGCCGTCGGTAAGTGGGCGTAGTTGTCCGTCGGGCCGACCGATCCGAGTCCCGGGCCAATGTTCCCGAGCGACGCGGCGACCGATCCGAACGCCGTCGCCATGTCGAGGCCCATGGCCGCCATGACGAATACGCCGATGACGTAAATCAACACGAACAAGATAAAGAAGCCGACGATGTTGGCCACGACCTCGCGCGGCACCGTCTGGCCGCCGACCTTGACGGGAACGACGGCGTGCGGGTGCAGTAACCGCGTTATTTCGGCGAATACCGATTTGACCAGTACGTGTATACGAAGCATCTTGATGCCGCCGCCCGTCGAACCCGCGCATCCGCCGAAGAACATCAACATGAAGAGAATAAACTGCGAGGAGAACGACCACTGCTCATAGTCCGCCGTAACGTATCCCGTGGTTGTGAGGATAGAGACGACCTGAAACAGCGAGTTCTGCGCCGTTTCTTCGAGGTTGTGATAGTTGTTCGTGTACGTATTGATCCCGATAAACAACGTTGCCAGTCCAATCAGCGATACAAAAAACAGGAACTCGTGATTGCGCAGGTACGCCTTCCAGTCGCCCTTGATGAACCGGTAGTGGAGCGCGAAGTTTGTGCCCGCGATCAACATGAAAACAATAATCACGTAGTTGATGTAAGTACTGCCGTACGCGCCGATGCTCCCGTTCTTCGTCGAGTATCCGCCGGTCGCCAGTGTCCCGAACGAATGGCACAACGCGTCGAAGAAACTCATCCCGCCGAACAACAACAACACCGTCAGGACGGCGGTGAACGCGACGTATACGCCCCACAGTATCTTGGCTGTCTGTTCGATGCGCGGCGTCAAGCGGTCGGCCGTCGGTCCCGGCACCTCGGCCCGGTACATCTGCATGCCCCCGACACCGAGAAACGGGAGGATTGCCAGCGATAAAACAATGATGCCCATGCCGCCGATCCAGTGGGTGAGGCTGCGCCAGAACAGGATGCCGTGCGGGAGCTCTTCGATGTTGGTCAGAATCGACGCTCCCGTCGTAGTGAATCCCGACATCGTCTCGAAAAAAGCATCGGTGCAGGACGTGATCGCCCCCGACAGCAGAAAGGGCAGGCTGCCGAAAATGGCGAAACAAATCCAGCTCATGGTGACGATCGCGAAACCCTCTTTGGGCCGGAGGTCCTTGTCGAACCGGCTGGCTTTGAAGCCGGTAAAACCGAACAGGAGGGTGATGCCGGCGCTCATGAGCAGCGCCACGTAATCGGGGTCGCCATAGTATAGAGAGAACGGGATCGGGAGGAGCATCGCCCCCGACAAGAAGATCAACAGGAGGCTCAAGACATGAATTACGCTGACAATATGCATCTGACGACACCTATTTGAACAGCTTTTCGACGGCGGGGATCGCCCCCGGGCGCGCGAACACGACGACCCGGTCGCCTGGATTGATGACGGTATCGCCCTTGGGGACCGTCATCTCGTCGTCTTGCATGACGGCTCCGACGATGGCGTCGTCGGGGAAGCCGACGTCCTTGAGTGGTTTCCTGCAGATCTTCCCCTTGCCGGCGATGTACTCGATGATCTGGACGTCGAGGCCGGGGACCGTCGCGTAGGCGGCGATCTGCTGGCGCTGTATGAAACGGTGGACCGCGTTGACGGTGAGCAGCTGCTTGCTCACCACCGCGTCCATCCCGATCGTCGGCGTAATGGGTAGATACTCGAGCGAATTCACGAGCGCGATGGTCCGGGGCACCTTGAGGTGGCGCGCGACCAGTGTGGATATGATATTGGTCTCGTCTTTTCCCGTGACGGCCACGAACGCGTCCATATCCTGCAAGCCCTCTACCGCCATCAGGTCGATGTCGGTTCCGTCGCCCTGGATGATCAACGTGTTGGGCAGAAGATCCGCAATTTTCTCCGACTTGCCCACGTTGCTCTCGATGATCTTGATGTTGATCTCGGCAGAGAGATTGCGGGCTACGAACTGGCCGACCAGCCCCCCCCCGAGGATCATCATGTCGTTGATCTCGATGTCCTTCTTGCCGGTGAGTTCGATGAACTGGGGGATATAATCCGGTGCGCAAACGGCGAACACGAGGTCGCCGGGGATCAGTTCGTGATCGCCGCGCGGTATCAATGTTCGCTGGTTGCGGTTGATGGCGACGATGCGCATGGGCGGGTCGCCGAATTCATCGGACAATTTGTACAGGGGCTTTCGCAACAGCGCCGATCCCATTTCCACGCGTACGCCGACGATCTGGATCTTGCCGTCTTCCAGTTCGATCACGTTTGTTGCCGACGACTGGCGAATCAGGCGGACGATCGCGTTGGCCGTCTCTTTTTCCGGGTGAATAACGTGGTCGACGGACATCTCCTCGCGCGTCAGGGCAAAATCGTCCTCGGTCAACTCTGGATTGCGGACACGGGCCATTGTCGTCGCCCGGCCGAGTTTCTTCGCCAGCATACAGGCGAGGAGGTTGACCTCGTCGTTGTTCGTCATCGCCGCCAGGATGTCGGTGTCGCCGATGCCGGCGCTTTCGAGCACCTTGTGGCTGGCCGCGTGGCCTTCGATGACGATGGCGTCGAGTTGCTCGCTGGCCCGTTTGACCTGGGCCGGCTCGTTTTCGATCATCGTGATGTCGTATTTTTCGCGCGACAGCCGCTTTCCGAGCTGAAATCCGATATCGCCCGCGCCAAGTATGATGATTTTCATGGTCTCTACGCTCCGAAACGTTTCATACCATTATGGTTCCTTCGCGGCCGGGCGTCCGATTACGACCCGGCGCCCGCAGTCCGGATCAGCCACACCAGGTAGCCGCCATACGCCGTCAGGAGGATGGCGCCTTCGAGCCGCGAAAGACTTCTGCCGCGTTTCAGGACGGGCAGGAGGAGGAACAACGATATTCCCAGCATCCAGAAGGCGTCTTCATGGATGATCCGGGGGTTGGCCTTGATAGGAGGATATGTTATCGCGACGGTACCGAGTATGCCGAACACATTGAAGATGTTAGATCCGATCACGTTGCCGATGGCCACCGACGAATGACGCCGGATGCCGGCCACGATCGCGGTGGCCAGCTCGGGCAGCCCCGTCCCCGCCGACACGAGGGTCAAGGCGATCACGCGTTCGCTGATGCCCCGGTCCACCGCGATAAAAATTGCGCCCCGGACGAGGATTTCCGCCCCCAGCGTCAGCAACCCCGCACCGGCGAACACGAGTGCGATGGATACAATTATACCGCGCGACTTGCTCCCGTGCGCTTCGATCACAACCCTGGCGTCCGACTCGAGTGCTTCCCCCGCCGTACCGCGCGCATCGCGAATCCGGATCCAGAGAAACACGGCCAGCAGGGTCAGCAGCACAATACCCTCGCCGCGTCCGAATTTTCCGTCCCAACCGCATAAAATGAGGGCGGCAGCGGCGGCGAGCATCACGCTCACATCGAAGCGGATCTTCGGCGCCCGGAACCGGAGCGGCGAAAACAACAGCGCCGAGATGCCGATAATGACGGCGATGTTGAAAAGATTGGATCCGACGACGTTACCGACGGCGACGTCGGGGCTTCCCCTGTGTGCGGCGAGCAGGCTCACCGCCAGTTCGGGGAGCGACGTCGCAAACGCCACCACGGTGAGCCCGATCACGACGGGGGAGACGCGAAGGAGGCGAGAGGCGTTGACGGCACCGCGGACGAGGACTTCGCCCCCGCCGGCCAGCATGACGAGGCCCGTTGCCACGAAAATGCTTGCCCATCCCAGATTTGCGGGGTTCAGATCCACAAGTGTCCTGTCGGTCTAACTCGTTGAGTGCCTTGACGGCCGCGCCATGTTTCGGCCCCACGATAGTGTACAGCGGGAACGCTGTCAACCGCGGCCGGTTCCGGCAGGAACCAGTTGAGAAACGGCGCAAGTCCCTGTACTATCAGGTGGTTCAATCCCGAAAGGAGGCAACATGCACGTTGCCATCGAATACTGTATTCCCTGAGACTATTCGCCCCAGGCCCTCAGTTTGAAGGCCACGCTGGAAAAAGAATTTCCCGGCGTAGAGATCGAGTTGATCGAGTCCGCCGGCGGAGCGTTCGAAATCACCGTTGACGGCACAAAGATCTTCTCCAAGCTGGATCTCGGCCGATTTCCGGAGCACTCGGAAATCGTCGAAAAACTCAGGTAACCGTCCGACACCCCGGTCCCATCCGGTTTTCAAGGAGGAATACGATGTCCTGCACCCACGCAGTAACGGGCGCGACGGGTAATACCGGCCGCGTCATCGCCGAGAGGCTACTCGAAGGCGGACACAAGGTCCGCGTGATCGGCCGCAGCGCTGAGCGGCTCCAGGCGCTGGTTGAGAAGGGCGCCGAAGCGCGCACGGGGAGCGTCGACGACGCGGGTTTTCTCGCCGAAGCGTACCGCGGCGCCGATGCCGTCTACGCGATGATCCCGCCGAATCCCGGCTCGAGCGCCTACGTCGCCGAGGCGGCCGCCATTTCGAAGGCGCACGTCCAGGCGATCCGCGAGGCCGGAGTCAAGGATGTCGTCGCGCTGAGCAGCGTCGGGGCCCACCGCCCCGACGGTAATGGCATTGTCGGCGTGCTATACACGTTCGAGCAGGACCTCGGCGGTCTCGACGGCGTCAACGTCCTGTCCCTGCGGCCGGCGTATTTCATGGACAACATTTATCCCCAGGCGGAACTCATCAAGTTGATGGGCTTCGTGGGATCACCGATGAAAGGCGACGTCTCGATGCCCGTCGTGCATACGCGGGACATCGGCGAAGTGGCGGCCGCCAGGATGGCCGAACGCGGCTTCACCGGCCACAGCGTTGAATATATTCTCGGCGAGCGCAACGTCAGCTACGACGAGATCACGGCGGCGCTGGCCGCCGCGCTGGGACGCAACGACCTCAAATATGTCCATTTTCCCGCCGATCAGTCGGTGATGGGGCTGAAGCAGTTCGGGTTTTCGGACAACTCGGCAAAGTTGATCGTCGAACTGGCCGACGGTATAAACGATGGAACCGTGCTGGAGCACTACAAAAGAACTCCGGAGAACACGACGGGCACCTCTCTCGAAAATTTCGCTGAAGAGTTCGCGGGAAGGTTCAGTTAGAGCCGGAACTGCGCCGGAAACGGGAACTCCTTGCTGTCTGTGATCGTGGCAAACCGCCTGGGTGCGAGATAGACCAGCAGGGGGTTGTCGGCGATCAGCTCGCCATCGTCCCGATCGCTTCCACGCATTGCGTCCCGGGCGACGTGCGCGCCAACGATCTCGCCGATGATGAGGCTGTTCTCTCCAAATCCGTCGATGATGCGATTGAGACGGCATTCGAGGCACAGGTACGAGTCCTTCATGAATTCGCAGCCGACATCGGGTGCGGGAATCGTCGGAATGGCTTTGAGGCTGGGCTTGGAGTCGTCCTTGCGCCGGGGCGCAGCGGTCAGGGCGGTGAGAATCACCTGTGTCGGCCTGGGAAAACTGACGGTGAATACTTTTTCCTGTTTGATGTTCAGGTATGTCCGGTGCCGGGGTGTGCAGACGAAAGCAAAATAGTTCTGCCAACCCAGGGGAACGGCCATGTGTTTCGGCGCCAGGTCCATCTGGCCTCCGGCTTGCCGCGTTCCCACGACCACCAGGTTGTGGACCGTGAAAAAATGATCCCAAACGGGATGGCCAGTATCGAGAGTGACGAACTGTTTTTCGAATTCCTTTTTGGTTTCGGATTCCATGGGCTGCTCCTCCGGCCGGCGTGGGTGTGCGTCCATGTCTTTACCTTTAACAGAACACTTTATATATATACTATGCGAACCGGCGCCCGAATGGAAGGGGGCTGATGAGACGGCGGGCACAAGAGTGACCGGCCGTCGCCAGGCGCGGGCGGCCGCGCGGTTATGCCGGAGCGGCCCGGGTGGCGTAATAGAATGCGATAAGGCAAGTTATGGAGCCAGCGCCGCGCAAGTCGCGGGGTGGGTCGTGAGGGCCCGGGGGGGGGAAACTCCGCCGCCTTGTCCCTCGTTTCACAAGCCCGTTGTGCTAATATACGGTGAAACCGGTCGCCGCCGCCCCCCGCTGCAGGATTGCCGTTCGGGCTGTTCACGGGCCCGGGCGTCGGGGCTGCACGTGCTATCGGGCGATAGACAACCACGGCTGGCGGCAACCGCCGCGCGCCTTGACGAGGAGACTCGCGATGAAAACGCTGGAAGAACTTCTCGGCGAACATCCCTTTTTCCAGGGGATGGACAAGAGCCACCTCCGGCTCATCGCCGACTGTGCCTCGAACGTGGTGTTCGAGGAGTCGGAGCAAATCTTCAAAGAGGGAGACACAGCCAACTTTTTTTACATCGTTCGTCACGGCCGGGTTGCCCTGGAGTCAGTCGTGCCACGCCGGGGGCCGGTGAATATTCTCAGCGTGGAAGAAGGCGACGTGCTGGGCTGGTCGTGGATGTTTCCCCCTTACAAATGGCACTTCGACGCCAGAGCGATGGTAGAAACGCGTGCGGCGGCGTTTGACGCGAAGTGTCTGCGCGAAAAGTACGAAAAGGACCCGCAACTCGGGTACGACCTGACGCAGCGGTTCGCGCAGGTGATGCTCGACCGCATGAACATATCACGCCTGCAGTTACTCGATATGTACGGAAGGGACGTCCCGGAACTGAAGTAAAGCAGCACGAGCCTGTTTTATAATCTGTTCGGCACCGACGAAATGTATATAATAGACATTGACCCCCCCCCCATCGGGATGAAATCGTCGTCGCGCCGGGGGAGGATGAGACAGTCTCGGCCTCGCAACAACGAGGAGCAAAACAACGATGTGTCTGGCGGTTCCGGGCAGAGTGGTTTCGATCATCGGTGACGAGTCATTGGTGCGTTTTGGCACCGTGGATTTCGGCGGCGTCCGCAAGGACGTCAATCTGTCGTTCGTTCCGGAAGCCGATATCGGCGATTATGTGCTCGTGCACATCGGATTCGCCCTGAATACCATCGACGAGCATGAGGCCAACCGGGTTTTCCAGCACCTCGACGAAATCGGAGAGTTGAGAGAGCTGGAAGATGGAAAACCCAGCGGCGACGTGACCTGAAATATAGCCGACCCATCCAAGGAGAAAACAAATGGCGATTGAACCAGGTAAGAAAGCACCCGCATTCACTCTGAAGAACGCAAAAGGAGAGGATGTTTCGCTGGCCGACTTCCAGGGCCGCAACGTGGTCGTATATTTCTATCCCAAGGACGATACTCCCGGTTGCACCAAGGAGGCGCAGGGATTCCGCATGTTGTCGAAGAAGATGGAAAAACAGAATGCGGTGGTTATCGGCATTTCTCCCGATGACGAGATCTCCCACAAGAAGTTTGCCAAGAGATACAAGCTCCCCTTTACGCTCCTGTCGGACCCGGACAGAAAGGTCATGGCCGAGTACGGGGCCTGGGGCGACAAAATCATGTACGGCAAGAGAAGGACTGGTGTGATCCGTTCCACCGTCTGGGTCGGCCCCGACGGTAACGTCATCAAGCACTGGCGCAAGGTCCCCAAGTCGGGCGACCACCCGGGCCATGTGCTCGACGCGATCGAATCCGCGTCCGGTGAGTGACGATCGCCCGGGTGAAACGCACATGATTGTACGATTATCCTTTGACACAACTTGAGGCCAATGCTTATGATGGGGCCCTGTTACGGCAGTTGACGATGGACCCGTGCCGGAGATCTCCATGAACCGCAGACAATTTACCAACTTTCTGCTCGCCGGGGGGGTGATCGGGTGGATCGGCAGCGTGCTCTATCCTCTGATCTCCTTTCTCAAGCCCCCCAGGGTGGCCGAGGCCAATGTCAACTCGGTCAAGGCGGGGCTGGTCGCTGATTTCCCCAACAATTCGAGCCAGATCATCAAGTTCGGTCGCAAGCCGGTGATTCTGATCCGGACCGAGAACGGCGACTTTCGTGCTTTCGCGGGGACCTGCACGCACCTCGACTGCATCGTCCAGTACCGTTCCGACCTGAAACAGATCTGGTGCGCGTGCCACAACGGCCTCTACGACACTCACGGCCGCAACGTGTCGGGGCCGCCGCCGCGACCGCTGGAAGAATTCGCCGTCAATATAGTCCAGGACGAAATCATGGTGTCGCGAATAGCATGAGCGAATCAAAAGCAGCCAATAAGGGTGCCGGACAACGCGTCTACGACTGGATCGACGAGCGTTTCAATGTAACTCCGCTCTTTACGTTCATGCGCAAGAAGGAAGTTCCCGTTCATCGCCACACAATCTGGTACTACATGGGTGGCGTCACCATGTTCCTCTTCATGGTGCAGGTAGTGACGGGGATTCTCCTCGTCCTCTATTACCGCCCGGGCTCCGAAAGCGCATACGAAAGCGTTCGTTTCATTTCGACGAAGGTTCAATTTGGCTGGTTGGTCCGGTCGGTACACAACTGGTCCGCCAACGTGATGGTATTTTTCGTCTTCGTTCACATGTTCAGCACGTTTTTTACCCGTGCGTACAGGAAACCGCGAGAACTCACGTGGATCAGCGGGTTTCTGCTGTTCGTGCTGGTGCTCG
>CBDVDJ010000064.1:0-9448 GCA_965372695.1 uncultured bacterium | reverse complement strand
ATCAGAAATGCACTCGACTGATTAACCTGTAACCGCCGGAGAAAAACATGGGCCGCATCATGGTCGTCGAAGACGATAAAGCCGTCAGGGAACTGCTGCGGGAGATCCTCAAGCGGGCCGGACACGAGGTGATCGCCGCCGGCAACGGGAAGGAAGCGATCGCGCTCTACCAGGATACCCCGGCCGACCTCATCATCACCAATATCCTGATGCCGGAAAAAGAGGGGCTGGAGACAATCCAGGAGATGCGCCGCGACGACCCGGACATCAAGATCATCGCCATATCCGGCGGAGGCCAGATCGGACCGGCCGACTACCTCGAGATCGCCCGGCGCTTCGGCGCCATGCGGACTTTTTCCAAGCCGTTCGATCGCAAGGAACTCCTCGCGGCCGTCGACGAACTGCTGGAAGAATCAGACTGAGTCTTCCCGTTCCGGCAATCTGCGAGCCAGGCGAATACCTGACTTGCTTTTCAACTAACGAAGCGTTACAATCCCCGAAAGGTCATCTGCCGCAGAATGAGACCTTCTCCCACAGTATAACTATCCGAAAGTATTTAAGTTATAGCCACAGGACCTATCCACAATTCCATCCACAGGGTTGGTGAGATTTAATTATGGAACGTAAAAAGGTGAGCATCGAGGGCAACGAGGCCGCCGCCTATATTGCCTACCGGACCAACGAGGTAATCGCAATTTATCCGATCACCCCATCCTCGCCCATGGGCGAGTTTGCCGACGCATGGAGTGCGAACGGGGTGAAAAATATCTGGGGCAGCGTCCCCGACGTGGTCGAGATGCAGTCCGAGGGCGGCGCCGCCGCCGCCGTGCACGGATCGCTCCAGGCCGGATCCCTGACGACGACGTTTACCGCCAGCCAGGGGCTGCTCCTGATGATCCCGACGATGTACAAGATCGCCGGCGAGCTCACGCCGGCGGTGTTCAACATCGCCGCTCGTTCGCTGGCCGCGCAGGCGTTGTCGATCTTCGGCGACCACAGCGACGTGATGGCCACTCGCTCCACCGGCTGGGCCCAGCTCTATTCCAATTCGATCCAGGAGATCATGGACACGGCGCTGATCTCGCAGGCGTGCACGCTCGAGTCACGGGTGCCATTCCTCCACATCTTCGACGGATTCCGCAGCTCGCACGAGATCCAGAAAGTCGAATTGATCCCCGAAGAACTGATCCGGGAAATGATTCCGGAAGAAAGAGCCCGCGAGCATCGCGAGCGCGGCATGACGCCCGACAGGCCCATCATCCGCGGCACGGCACAAAATCCCGACGTCTTCTTCCAGGCGCGCGAAACGGTCAACCCGTTTTATCTCGCCACCCCCGAGATCGTCCAGCAGACGATGGACAAGTTCGCCCAGGTCGTCGGCCGCCAGTATCGCCTGTTCGACTACGTCGGGGCACCCGACGCCGACCGCGTGGTCGTCTTGATGGGATCGGGGTGCGAGACGGCGAACGAAACCATCGACTACCTCAACAGCCAGGGCGAAAAGGTCGGGCTGTTGAAGGTGCGTCTCTTCCGGCCCTTCTCGGTCGAACATTTCGTCAAGGCGCTGCCGCCCACCGTCAAGGTGGTAGCCGCCCTGGACCGCACCAAGGAGCCGGGCGCGATCGGTGAGCCGCTCTACCAGGACATCGTCACGGCCGTGCACGAGGGGATCACCGCCGGCACGACTCCGTTCGACGCGGCACCGCGGATCATCGGCGGCCGCTACGGGCTCTCGTCCAAGGAGTTCACGCCGGCGATGGTCAAGGGCGTGTTCGACGAAATGAAGAAAGACCAGCCGAGGAACCACTTCACCGTCGGTATCAACGATGACGTCACCCACACGAGCATCGAGTTCGACCCGGCGTTCTCGACCGAGTCGAACGACGTGACCCGGGCCCTTTTCTACGGACTCGGATCCGACGGCACGGTGGGCGCCAACAAGAACTCGATCAAGATCATCGGTGAGGCGACGGACAACTACACGCAGGGTTACTTCGTGTACGACTCGAAGAAATCCGGCGCACAGACGGTATCACACCTCCGGTTCGGCCAGGAGCCGATCCGTTCGACGTACCTCATCGAAAAGGCCAACTTCGTCGCCGTCCACCAGTATGGATTCATGGACCGCTACGACACGCTGAAGCTCGCCGAAGAGGGTGCCACGTTTCTGCTGAGCAGCCCGTACGCACCCGACGAGATCTGGGACAAGCTCCTCCGGCCCGTCCAGCAGACCATCATCGACAAGAAGATCAAATTCTGGGTAATCGACGCCTACAAGGTAGCGCGCGAGACCGGGATGGGGGTCCGCACCAACACGATCATGCAGGTCGGATTTTTCGCGCTCTCCGGTGTGTTGCCCAAAGACGAGGCCATCCAGAAGATCAAGGACTACATCAAGAAGACGTACGGCAAGCGCGGCGACGCGGTGGTGAAGAAAAACTTCGCCGCCGTCGACGGCGCGCTGGCGGAGCTCTTCGAAGTCAAGTATCCCGACAAGGTCACGTCGACCAGGGAGTTTCCCCCCTGGGTGCCCGACAAGGCCCCCGACTTCGTCAAGAGCGTGACCGCCGAGATCATGGCCGGCAACGGAGATCTGCTCCCCGTGAGTGCGTTTCCCGTCGACGGCACCTATCCAAGCGGGACGACGCAGTACGAGAAGCGCAACATCGCGCTCGACGTCCCCGTGTGGGAGTCCGACCTCTGCATTCAGTGCGGCAAGTGTTCGATGGTGTGTCCCCACTCGGTGATCCGGACAAAGCTCTTCGACGAGAACGACGTCAAGGGCGCACCCGACGGCTTTCAGGTCTCGAAGGCGCGTTGGCGCGAGTTTCCCGGCAAGCAGTTCACGCTGCAGATGTCGGTCGACGACTGCACCGGGTGCCGGTTGTGCGTTGAAATATGCCCCGCCAAGGACAAGAGCCACGTCGGCCGCAAGGCGATCAACATGGCACCGCGCATCGACATCCCCGCCGAGCGCGTTGCCGACTGGGACTACTTCCGCACACTGCCCGACGTGACGGCGAACGGAGGACAGAGCGCGCTCAATTACAAGAAGGTCAAGGACATCCAGCTCAAGGAACCGCTCTTCGAATTTTCCGGTGCGTGCGCCGGTTGCGGTGAAACGCCGTACATCAAGTTGATGACCCAGTTGTTCGGCGACCGGGCGCTCATGGCCAATGCAACCGGCTGTTCGTCCATTTACGGCGGCAACCTGCCGACGACACCCTATACAAAGAACGCCGACGGTCGCGGCCCCGCGTGGAACAACTCGCTGTTCGAGGACGCCGCCGAGTTCGGTATGGGTATGCGGATGGCCGTCGACAAGCAGACCACGTATGCACGCGAACTGGTGGAACGCCTCCGTGCCGATATCGGCGAAGACCTGGCGGGTTCGCTGCTCAGCGCCGACCAGTCCAGCGCCGAGGGCATCGACGCCCAGCGGGCCAGAATCGTCCAGCTCAAGGACAAGATCGGCGGGCGCACCGACCCCGAAGCGCTCGACCTCATGCGTGTGGCCGACCAACTGGCCAGAAAGAGCGTCTGGATCGTCGGCGGCGACGGGTGGGCGTACGACATCGGGTACGGCGGCCTCGACCACGTGTTGGCCAGCGGGCGCAACATCAACGTGCTCGTCCTCGATACGGAAGTCTACTCCAACACCGGCGGACAATCGTCCAAGGCAACGCCGATCGGCGCGGTGGCCAAGTTCGCCAGCGGCGGCAAGACGACGCCAAAGAAAGACCTCGGGCTGATGGCCATGAGCTACGGACACGTATACATCGCACAGGTCGCCATGGGGGCGAGTGACACGCACACACTCAAGGCTCTCCAGGAAGCCGAGTCGTACGACGGACCCTCGCTGATTATCGCTTATTCGCACTGCATCGCGCACGGCATCGACATGTCCAAGGGGCTCAGCCAGCAGAAGCTGGCCGGCGAGGCCGGCTACTGGCTGCTGTACCGATTCGACCCGCGCCTGCGCGACGAGGGCAAGAACCCGTTCCAGCTCGACTCCAAAGAGCCCACGGTGCCGGTGAAAGAATACATGTACAACGAGAACCGGTTCCGGATGCTGACGCAGTCAAACCCCGACGTCGCCGAGAAGCTCGCCGTTATGGCGCAAAAAAACATAACCGAGCGCTGGCAGATGTACGAACGGATGGCCAAACAGGAATCGACCGACTAGCAAGAGAGGACAAACATGGATCTCAAGACTTCATATCTGGGAATGGAACTCAAGAACCCGATCGTTCCGTCCGCCTCGCCGCTGTCGGAGAAGATCGATAATCTCAAGAAACTCGAGGATTCCGGCGCGGCCGCTATCGTGATGCACTCCCTTTTTGAGGAGCAGATCAACGAAGAGAGCCACAGGCTGGATCATTACCTGTCTTACGGCGCCGAAAGCCACGCCGAGGCAATGCACTACTTTCCCGAGCCGCACCAGTACAAGGCCGGGCCGGACCAGTACCTCAACCTCGTCCGCCAGGCCAAGGAAGCGCTGAGTGTTCCCGTTATCGGCAGCCTCAACGGCGTGTCCACCGGCGGGTGGGTCGACTTCGCCACGCGTATACAGGAGGCCGGAGCCGACGCGCTCGAACTCAACGTATACTTCGTGCCGACCAAGATCGACATGACAGGCGCCGATGTCGAACAGATGTACGTCGACATCGTGACCGACGTGAAGAAAGCCGTCGACATTCCCGTGGCCATCAAGATCAGCCCCTTTTTCAGCTCCATGGCCAACATGGCCGGGAAGCTCGTCGACGCCGGCGCCGACGGACTCGTGCTCTTCAACCGCTTCTACCAGCCCGACTTCGACCTCGAAGAGCTCGAGGTCGTGCCGCACCTCGTGCTCAGCTCCAGATTCGACGGCCGGCTGCCCCTCAGGTGGATCGCCATCCTGTTCGGACGCCTCCAGGTCGACTTTGCGCTGACGCGCGGCGTGTCCGGACACGAGGACGTGCTCAAGGGACTCATGGCCGGCGCCAACGTCGTCATGATGACGTCGGAGATTCTGCGCAACGGCATCCCCCGCGTCGGTGAGATTCTCAGTGACCTCACCCACTGGATGGAGGACCACGAGTACGAATCCGTGAAGCAGATGCAGGGCAGCATGAGCCAGATCCGCTGCCCCGAGCCCGCCGCATTCGAGCGCGCCAACTACATGAAGGTGCTCCACTCGTGGCGCCCCGACCCGACCGGCAAGATGCTGTAGCTTATTGAGTTAAAGCACTTGGGTATTGGCCCCCGTCTCCCGCGAGGCGGGGGCTTTTTCGCGCCCGGCTGCGTCAGAGGCGTCGAGTTGCCGACTCAGCCCCAACTGCCAATAATTGACCCTGAATATCCGCTATCGTATAGTTAGTCGTACTCTCAATCATTTGAATTAGATCCGGATCGCAGCATAAGTGACGTTAGGCAACCCTGATCATGCGAATCATATCAGCAATACTTTTCGGGTTTCTGGCGAGCACGATTTATTCGGACGACAACACGATCGGAACGAAGAACCAAAGTGTTCCAGATTCTATATTTGCACTTGCTGAGAGTCTCTTGGTGAATCATGTTGGGGAGTCGTTTTTCGTAAACCATTTTGTCATAGCCAGATCCAAGTCGACACCACACTTTAGCTCCATTACTTGGCATATCCAGTTTCCCGAAGAACAGACGATCTCCTACGAAATTAGGTTTGATGAAGACGGCATCCTCGTGGGCGGAATCCATCTGCCCGCGTGCGCCGAGAATCCCTTGTTGTGCGAAATAGTCGTGGATAGATCGTCGGCAGTTACGTTGGCCGAGTCCGAGTTGTCAGCACAATTCGTTAAGAGCATTCCTCCGACAGCAGTGCTTAAATACGAGCGATCACCCTGGGACAGTTTTGCTTGGAGTGTCGATGGGAGCTTGGTTTCGCAAGACGGATCGGAACGCTACGGCGCAGTAAGGATAAACGCGGCAGACGGTAAGATCGTTCATGTTTACAAGACCGAGAGCCGCAAATACAAGCCAGACTTATAGAGAGGGGTTGCCTAACTAGGCGCTGCTGCAGCGGCTTGTGAGAGTTGGAGTTGAATCGAGTGAAATTGTATCAAGAGGTTATAGGGATCGATAGATTGCGCCGCAGCAGAGCGGCAGCACGTTAGACGGCATAGAGGAGCAGCATGGGACTTGTAGAAAGATCACGCACATTAAGACCGACGACTCGCAAGCCTGAGTCGCCCTACAAAATTGACTCTGATCCCGTTGGTCCGGGCGATGTACTTCAATTAACACTATATGATGAAAGCTGTCCGGGCGAAGTGCTTGGAGTATTCGAGTTCCTGGGAAGTGAACTTGTGGACCGTGCGTCGTTCCATTTTAACGCGACCCGAATAGAAGGCAACTGGGAGATCAGGTTCAGTGGGGCGAAGCCTGTTGCGGTTAAGTTCGGTTAGGGATGCCGACTAACTAGGCGCTGCTGCATCGGCGCCCGAGCTTTTGATCTATTTATTAACGATTTTAACCAAGTCAGCGCAATTTATTTCCCCTAGGAGGGCACAAAGTGAACAACCCGGTTGTGATACTTGTCATCGCCGCCGCAGTAACAATCCTCGCCTTATATGGTTTTGTGTGGGCGGCCCTCAAATACAGAAAAGTGCAGCGTCGATTTGCCACAGTTATCGACATCGAAAAGGAGCGCGACAAGATATCATCCGACCGAGACTCGCTTGCACAAGAAGTGACCAAAACACGAGCAAACTGGGAAAAGGAGTATGCAGAAACTATTGCAGAGCTGGAGACGCTAACAAATCAACTGGATCAATTGAAAGATCAAGCAGAGATTGAGTCTTTTGGCTTGTATGAAACACAATATGACTTCGAAGCCTCTGAACAGTACAAGGAACGGTTAACCTTAATCAGGGATCAACAAAAACAACAGATCAGATCCGGACAAGCGGCGCAATGCTCCATTGAATGGCAAGTCGAGGGAAGCGTGAGCAAGGGCAAGCAGATGACCAAGCGACAACTAAAACTGATGCTTCGTGCATTTAACGGTGAATGTGACGCCGCTGTCGCGAAAGTACGTTACAATAACGTAACGGCGCTAAAACAACGCATTGAGCGTTCCTTTGACGCTATTAACAAGTTGGGAGAAACAAATCGCTGCGAAATTTCGAGGCGATATCTCGCGCTGAAGCAGAATGAATTGAACCTCGCTCACGAATACCAAGAAAAGCGCCAAGCTGAGAAAGAAGAGCAACGTCAGATTCGAGAACAGATGAGGGAGGAGGAAAAAGTACGAAGGGAAATTGAAAAAGCTAAACAGGACGCTGAAAAAGAAGAAATGCGGTACGACGAGGCGCTAAACAAGGCTAGGGAGGAGCTGGAGGTGGCAGGCGACGAGAAAAAGGACAAGCTCGAGCGGCAGATTCAGGAGCTCCAGAAACGGCTCGAAGAAGCTCATACGAATAAAGAGCGCGCATTGTCCCGGGCGCAGATGACAAAGTCCGGACATGTATATATCATTTCTAATATCGGTTCATTCGGGGAGGGTATTTTTAAAATCGGTATGACTCGTCGATTGGAGCCTATGGATCGGGTTCGAGAACTGGGAGACGCTTCGGTCCCCTTCGCATTTGACGTGCACGCAATGGTATACTCTGAAAACGCTCCCGCCCTTGAGAACAGCCTTCATAAACAATTTGATACAACACGGCTGAATCTGGTCAACAATAGAAAAGAGTTTTTCAGAGTCGATTTGAATCATATCGAAGACGCTGCGAAGAAACACGACACAGAAATAGAATTCACCAGAACGGCACAAGCTGAGGAGTTCAGAAAATCATTGTCCATCAGGGCCGAGCAATCGAAAACCGTGGAATCGGCTTCGCCGGCCCTGCAGGTGGATGACGCCAAAGCGACTTTTGAGAAAAGGCGTGCTCGCTGGGGCGAAAGTTCGATCACTTCGAGTGATACTAACAAAAAGGCGGATACTGAAAGGCCGCACGTTGATGGATAGTCTCAAATACATAATTGGAAGAACATCGTGCTAGAGGATCTGTTTACGAAAGATTTGAGAGTAGTGTTTTGTGGTACAGCGGCCGGGACACGGTCGGCACAATTGCAGCAATACTATGCTGGCCGGGGTAACAAATTCTGGAAGATACTGGCCCAGGTCGGGCTCACCCCGAAGGTGCTGCTACCGTCGGAGTACCGAGAATTGCTCTCTTTCGGCATCGGACTGACGGATATGGTGAAGGGCCAATCGGGCGGAGATGCGGATATAGACTTCAAATCAGCTGGACGTGATGAGCTGATCGACAAGATAGACCGCTTAACGCCTAAGTGTCTTTGTTTCAATGGAAAACGGGCTGCGGTGGTGTTTCTGGGGCAGAAGATAGTGGAATATGGACTTCAGACAGATTCTGTGGGAGCCACGAAGATCTTCGTCGCGCCGTCGACGAGTGGAGCTGCCAACGCATTCTGGGATGCTCGGCGCTGGCAGGATCTTGCCAATCTTGTTAATACTCTTTGATAGCCGAACTGAGATCCCGAATGCAATGTGACCATAGTTGTATTCTGGGTATCAATAGCCGGGAGCCCCGGCGCCCGACATCAGCCAGCACAATCAAAATCAGGAGCCCGCAGGCCGAGATGATAAAAATCGCCACTCCCATGAACGAAGCGGAGCTCATCACGCTGAGGTCGCTGCTCGAGGCCGAGGGCATCCAGTATTTCGTCCATAACGACAACTTCGGGTCGATGCTCGTTGGCCCGCTCATATCGCTGTACAACTCCAAGGCTATAATGGTGCCGGACCAGTTCGCCGGCAGGGCTCGCGAGATCGTCGCCGAACTCCGGCGCCATGAAACGGACACCGTCGAATCGACAACCGGATTTCTGGATCGTGTCCGAATGGTGTTCGAGGCGGCGGTGTTTGCGTGGTTCGTCCCCGGCCACCGGTGGAAAAGATCAAAGCCGCCCGGCCGCGACCGGGCGGCAAAGTAACCCGTATCTTTGATATCACCGCACTGATCAAAACAGGAGGATGCTATGACTCTCGAAGTGATTCGTGACATGCTCGCCTGGTCCGCCGTCATCAACCTGGTAATTCTCATCTTCTGGGCGCTGTTCTACGCCGCCGCCCGCGGAGTGATCCTCAAATTCCACGGTGGCATTTTTAATCTCACGCTGGAACAACTCAACAAGATCCACTACCAGGGCATAATGCTGTTCAAGATCGGCATTATTCTCTTCAATATCGCGCCGTACCTGGCGCTGCGCATCGTGGGATAGGATGCGGTCTCTGATCGCCGCGTGTCTCGTCGTCATGACGATCCCCGCCTGCCAGGGGGACGGTGGCGATCCCGACGGGACCGGTGAATGGGGCGTCGTCACACTCGTCGAGGAAATCAGAATCGGCGAACTAGACGGTCCCGACGAATACCTTTTCGGGAGGATCGGGGCACTGGCG
>CBDVDJ010000063.1:0-9504 GCA_965372695.1 uncultured bacterium | reverse complement strand
GAACCGGGACAACTGGTGGGCGATATGATCCACGAGGTTGACCTCTATACCACGTTCGCGCGGCTGGCCGGCGCGACCAAAAACATCCCCACCGACCGGATCATCGACGGTCTCGACCAGACGGCGCTCTTCCTCGAGGGTGACACACACGGCCGCCGGGACTTTGTGTTTGTCTACCAGGGCCCGGCCCTGGGGGCCACTGTCAAGGGGGACTGGAAACGCCACTGGATTTCCGGTGATCCCGGCGATGTGAGCGGCCTCGCCAACGCGTACTTTTTTCTGCCCAACGACCCTCGTGAGAAAAATCCAATGATGGTGAATGTGTTCCACTTTGCCGAGTCGTTCAACCGGATGCGCCAGCGCCACGCCGTGTGGAAGCTAAAGTACCCCGATTCGCACGCTGTGCACGGCGCGCCGTTTACGGGCTTGTCGAACGCGCGTCCGGAGACTCGGGCCTGGTATACACTGCCGGTGAACATGAAGGACCTGCCGTTCGATCCGACAGAGTACCTGGATTATGAACTGCCGTATCAGCCGACGAATAAGTAAAACGCGTTACAGCTGGTAACAACCGAACTTGATCGAGTGTCCTCCCGTCGTGACCGCGGCGGGAGGAGACTACCAGAAACTGAATACGCGTACGAAGATCAAAGTGGGAAAGGCCATGAAAAAGATTCAGGCCGACGTTCAAGTCGCCCAGCAAGAAGTGCTGTCGGAAGAGCAAATGACAGCGTTGGCAGCATATAAAGAAGCGCAGAAGCAGGAGTCATAAGAATGAGAAAGAAAACGGGAATGCTTGTTTTTTTGACAGCGGTCGTGTGCCTTGCGGTGCTGGCGCAGGCCCAGGTTAAAACCAGGAAGGTTGAGGGCTTCGGCGGAGTCATTGCCGAAAAATACGAAGACTCCAGGGAATGGTGGCCGCCACAAGTGCTCCCTCCCGAGGGTGCACCCAATGTTCTTATTCTGCTGCTGGACGACGTCGGGTTTGCACAACTCGGGCAGTCGTTCGGAGGACTGATCGAGACACCCAACATTGATCGCCTGGCTGAAAACGGGCTGCGTTACAACAATTTCCACACGACGGCGCTCTGTTCGCCCTCGCGTGCGACGCTGATGGCGGGCCGCAACCCGCACTCGATCGGGCTCGGCAGTCATGCACTCACCGCCATGGGTTTCCCGGGTTACAACGCGATCGTGCCGGAAACGGCCAAGTCGGTTGCGAACTACCTCCAGGAAGCAGGCTACGTGAATTACGCGCTGGGCAAGTGGGACCACACTCCGCTTTACGAAGTTTCCCAGGTCGGCCCATTCAATCGCTGGCCGAGTGGCGAAGGCTTTGATCATGGCTATAACTTTATGGCGGCAGACGTGCACCAGTTCATCCCGGTGATGTGGAACGATCACACGCCGGAAGAGTATCGCAAAACGTACCACCTCGATAAGGACCTCGCGGATCGCGCCATCGATTGGATCACGGGTCACAAATCCATCAAGCCGGATTTGCCCTTCATGATGCTGTGGGCCTCGGGGTCCATGCACTCGCCGCACCACGCCCCGGCCGAGTACCGGGCCAAATACCGTGGCAAGTTCGACATGGGTTGGGACAAGGCACGCGAAATGATCCTCGAGAATCAGAAGAAGCTCGGCATCATACCCAA
The DNA here is from genome assembly GCA_965372695.1 of uncultured bacterium. Lineage (GTDB taxonomy): Bacteria > Krumholzibacteriota > Krumholzibacteriia > WVZY01 > JAKEHA01 > CBDUWU01. Next base: position 7,846 of record CBDVDJ010000063.1, on the reverse strand, counting down.
AAATACAAAGCTGACCGATCGCATCGACGTGATACCCGCGTGGGACTCCCTCGACGATGAGCACAAGGAAGTCTATGCGCGCCAGATGGAAGTCTTTGCGGCCCAGATGGAGCACGTTGATTTCCAGATCGGGCGTATCATCGACACGCTCGAGCGTATTGGCCAGCTGGACAACACGCTGATCTTCGTCACCGCCGACAACGGTGCCAGCGGCGAAGGAGGTCTCGCCGGGACCTTCAACGAGACCTACGTTCTCAACGGGTTGCAGACGCCATTCGTGGCCAACCTGCGAAACTACGACCGGTGGGGGGATGCCACGACCTATCCGCACTACCATGCCGGCTGGGCCATGGCAGGGAACACGCCATTCCGCTACTTCAAGCAGAGCGAGCACCGAGGCGGCCAGACGGACGCCCTGGTCATTCATTGGCCGAATGGAATCAACGCCAAAGGAGAGATCCGCAACCAGTACCACCATATCTCCGACATCGCGCCGACGATTCTAGAGGCGTGCAAACTCGAAGTGCCCGAGAGCTACCATGGCATCAAGCAGCAGCCGATGGACGGTACGTCGATGATGTACTCGTTCAACAATGCAAAGGCACCCAATGCCAAGAAACGTCAGTACTACGAGATGTTCGGCAACCGGGCAATCTGGGTAGACGGGTGGAAGGCGGTGACGTTGCACGGCAATCGGATGCCGTGGGTAGTCGGTTCTGTCACCCCGTTTGAGGATGACGTGTGGGAACTTTACCACGTGGCGGAGGACTTCTCCGAGAGCACCGATCTTGCCGACGAGTACCCCGAAAAGCTCGCCGAATTGTTGGAGATCTTCGACGAGGAGGCGTGGAAGTACAACGTCTATCCGCTCTATGACAACATGCTCAAGCGCCTGGCCGGGACGCAGGACGTCCTGTTCGGCGACCAGAAGGAGTTTGTCTATTATGCGCCCGGCGCCGTCCGGATCGCCGAAAAAGCATCGGCGCCGGTCAAGAACCGATCGCACACCATTGAGACCACCATCGACCTCAAGGGGCACGAGGAGGGTGTCATAGCGGCCGTGGGCGGCATGACCGGTGGTTTCACCATGTTCATAAAGGGTGGCAGGCTTTACTACGACTACAACTTCCTCGACGGTGTCTACTACACCATGGTGTCACCGCCGCTTCCGGAAGGCGAGACCGCGCTGAAGTTCAAGTTCATCAAGACCCGGGAATTCGGCGGTACCGGTGAGTTGTACATCAACGGGAAAAAGGTCGCCGAGCAGGATATGCCGCAGATGCATATCAGCACCTACTCGCTGGCAGAGACCTTCGACGTGGGGCGCGATACCGGCACCCAGGTGTCAAGAATCTACGCTGGCGATCCGTTCATCTTTAATGGTGAACTGGACCGTGTGATCATCACGCTGACCGATTGACGGTACCGAACAGCGTAACCGGAACAAAAAGAGCGGGGCGCGAGAGCGCTCCGCTCTTTTTCTGTAGTGCGCCCGGCCGCCATCGGTCGATTCAACACCGGCCCGTGGTGGGGGGGGAGGTTCACCGCGCGGTATTCGCCTGGTTTCTCAACCGCCGTTCGAAGAGAACAAACAGCAGCGGCAACACGAACAGGGTAAGCAACGTCGACGTCAAGACCCCGCCGATCACGACCGTCGCCAACGGTCGCTGCACCTCGGCTCCCACGCCGACAGAAACCGCCATCGGAAGAAACCCGGCGGCGTCGGTGATGGCGGTGGCGAGAACAGGACGGAGACGCAGCCGTCCCGCGTCCCTCACCGCGGCCTGCATTCCGTTTCCCTCGGACAATAGCCTGCGAATCGTGCTCACCAGTACCTGTCCGTTGAGGACTGCAATGCCGCAGAGGGCGATAAAGCCGACGGCGGCACTGACGCTGAAGGGAAGTCCCCGGAACCACAGTGCAAGCACGCCTCCGACCGCCGCCAGAGGGATCCCGGTGAAGACGATCAGGGTGTCGCCGATACGGCGCATGCTGAGATAGAGGAGAAAAAACACGAGAAGCAGCGTGAGCGGCACGACCACGCGAAACCGCGCCTGGGCCCGCTCGAGCTGTTCGAATTGCCCCCCGAATTCGACGGTGTAGCCGGGTGGCATGGTGATCTCTTGTGCGATTCGCCCGCGCACTTCCCGGACGAACGAACCCATGTCGCGACCGCGGATGTTGCATTGGGCGAGGGTTCGGCGCCGCGCCCACTCCCGCGTGATCGTCGCGGGGCCTTCCGTCTCCTCCACTGAGGCCAGAGTCCCCAGCCCTGACACGGAACCTGCGCCGGTCGGGATGAGTACGGCAGAGAGTGCGCCGGGGTCCTCGCGAAACCGGGCCGGCAGACGAACGACGAGGGGGAAACGCCGCTCACCCTCTTGAATGTCGCCGACAGCGATTCCGCCCACGGCGTCCACCATCTCGAGCACCCGGTCGGCCGGAATTCCTATTCGTGCGATGGCGTCCTGATCTACGCGCACGCGCAGTATGGGCTGGCCGGTCAACTGCTCGCCGGAGATATCCTCGGCCCCTCTCACCGTCGTGAGAAGACGCTGGATGTCGTTGGAGATCCTGAGGAGCTCGTCAAAGTCGTCGCCGTATACCTTGACGCCGAGATCGGTCCGGATGCCGGCGACCATCTCGTTGACGCGCATCTCGATGGGTTGGGTGTATGCCACGGTCTGTCCGGGAAGATCGGATACCACGGCCTCCATTACGCGAACGAGTTCCGACTGCGAGCGTGCCGCTCTCCAGCTCTTCCTCGGATTGAGAGTAATGAACACGTCGGTCAGCTCGGTGCCCATCGGATCGGTGGCAATCTCCGCCGTGCCCACGCGGCTCCACACATTCGCAATCTCGTCAGGGAAGGTGTCGAGAAGGAGCTTTTCCATGGTGGTGTTGTAGGCCACGGACTGCTCGATGGAGATGCCGGCCAGCCTCACCACATTGAGAACGATGGCGCCTTCGCCAAGCCGCGGCACAAACTCGGACCCAAGACGGCTGGCAAGCACGCCGGTGCCCGCCAGCAGGACGACGACGGACACCAGGACAACCCGGCGAAAGCGCAGCACGCGCTCCAGGAGCCGCTCATATATCGTGATCAACGCGCGCATCAGCGCGCTCTCGCGAAAAGAGGGCCTGCGGGGAAGCATCCACAGCGACAACGATGGCGTCAGGAAAAGGGCGATGAGGAGCGCGCCGAACAGCGCGAATATCAACGTCAGGGCCATCGGCTGGAACAACTTGCCCTCGATCCGCTCCAGCGTGAGGATCGGCACGAGGACGAGCGTAATGATCGCGACTCCAAAGAATACCGGCCGGGCGACTTCCTTGCTCGACTCCAGGACGACCGCGGCGCGCTCCGGGCGCGTGAGGGCGCGCCCGAGCTCGTGGCCGCGTTGTGCGAGCCGCCGCATATTGTTTTCCGCCATGACGACGGAGCCGTCTACGATGATTCCGAAATCGATTGCACCCAGGCTCAGCAGGCTGGCCGCAATCGCAAATTCCTTCATTCCGAGTGCTGCAAGGACCATCGCGAGAGGAATCGTGAGGGCAACTATGAGTCCGGCGCTCAGGCTGCCGAACAACAGAAACAGCACAACGATCACGAGGATCGCACCCAACAACAGGTTGTGTTTTACGGTGTCGATGACGTGGTCGACGAGCTCCGTTCGATCGTAAACTATTTCTATTTCGGCGCCCGGGGGAAGGGCCCCCCGAATCTCGTCGACCCGCTGCTTGAGGCGACTCGTTACCTCTTTGCTGTTCTCTCCCATCAGCATGAAGGCCAACCCCAGGACCACCTCGCCTTTTCCCCCGGCCGTGACGGCACCCCGCCGGATCTCATGCCCGGACCGCACGTCTGCGACATCCCGGACCCGCACGGGCACGCCATCGTGGCTCGCGATCACCACGTTGGCAATCTCAGCGGCGGTGGTCAGGCGCCCGATACCGTGAAGAAGGAGCGCGTCGCCGGACTCCACGATACGGCCGCCGCCCACGTTACGGTTGTTTGCCTCGAGTGCACCGACGACGTCCTGCATCGTGAGGTGGTAGGCAATGAGCGATCTGGGCTCGACGACCACCTCGTATTGTTTTTTATAGCCACCCCACGAGTTGACCTCGGCTACTCCCGGGACGCGACGCAGCTCGGGCTTTATGATCCAGTCATGGATGGTCCGGAGATCGGATAGTGACTGCGACGAGTCCGGTGACCGGACGATGTAATGGAACACCTCGCCCAGACCCGTCGCGATTGGTCCCAGCGACGGGGGCTCGATGCCGTCGGGCAGCCGCACTGTCCCGAGGCGTTCCAGGATCAGCTGGCGGGCGTCGTAGATCGAGGTCTGGTCATTGAAAGTCGCGACCACCTGGGAAAAGCCGAATTTGCTCACGGAGCGAACGTTCTCGAGTCCGGGAAATCCGGAAACGGCCGTTTCTACCGGAAACGTGATCTGACGCTCGATCTCCTCGGGGTTCAGCGCGGGTGCGACGGTGTTGATCTGGACCTGGACGGGGGTCGTGTCCGGAAACGCATCCACGGGCAGGGTCAGAAGCGCCCTGACGCCGAGCACCGTGGCGACGAGGAAGAGTGCCGACACCACCACGCGGTTTCTAAACGAGCCTTCGACGAGTCGTTCAAGCATGCGCTGTTTCTACCTCTCTAGTCGACACAGCCGGCACCCAGGCGCGACTTCTGAAACTCGGATTTGAGCAGATAACTCTGTTCCATTGCCACCAGGTCGCTATCGGCAAGGCCGGCCGTCACGGCGGTCAGGTTTCCGGGCCCCGTGCGCGTCTCCACTCGGCGCACCTCATAGAGATCGCCGGCAATCCGGACGAAGACAAAGGTCCTGCCGCCAAAGCGGTAAACAGCGTCGCGTGGCACAAGCAGCGACACAGAGCTTTCTCCCACGATGATGCTGGCGTCCACGAACATCCCCGCGCGCAGCAATCCGCCCCTGTTGGCAACCTCCGCACGTACTTCCGCCATTCGCGTCGTTTCGTTGAGCCGGCTGGAAATCCATGTGATCTTCCCCGCGATCTCCCCGTCGAGCGCCCGGGACCGAATCTCGACTCGTTGTCCAACGCCAAGGTTGACGACGTCTCTCTCAGAGACGGCCAGGTTGAGCCACAGCGTTCCAAGGTCGGCAATCGAAAACATCCGGTCGCCCACTGTGACCACGTCGCCGACGACCGCGTCCCGCTCTATGACGGTTCCAGCGAACGGGGCCACCAGAGGAAGGACGGATTCCGCCTCCTGTTCCGACACGATCAGATCGAGCGTTTGTCGATCGATGCCGAAATTGAGCAACACCTGTTCAGCCGCGCGGAGGCTCGCGCGGGCCGTCTTGTGGCGTGCCTCGGCGTCGAGAAATTCCAGCTTGGAACACAACCCCTTCGCGAAGAGGTCCTGTTCGCGGGACAACGCCTGGGACGCAACCGTCTCCTCGGCTACCGCTTTGTGCAGCGCGGCCTTTGCCTCGGCGATTGCGGGGGAGCTGAGTTCGGCGAGGATTTGTCCGCGTTCAACCTCTTGTCCGAGGTCGACCAGGACCCGGCGAACGATACCGGCGGTAAGGGGCGTGATGTGCACCAGGCGATTCAGGTTGAAGTCGAGTTCGCCCACGGCATGCACGCTCGACTGCACCGGGCCGGGCTGGGGGGACTTCGCCACAATGTGGGACTTGGACTCCGACAACAGCGACGGCAGCCGGATCTTGAGACCCTGACCCGGCTCCAGTTTATCCGCGAGCGCCGGCTGGCATATGCCGCATTCCAGTTCGGGAACGTTGTGTTCGCCACAGAAGAGGGCATCAGAGGCGGGAGAAGCGCGGTCCGCGTCTGATAACGCCTCCTCCTTCAACTCCGGATGACAAAAGAAGCACTCGTCCTCATAGAGGCCGTGCTCTTCGCAGTACAGCCGGTTCCCGTCGCGCAGCTCCGGGTGGCAGTCGAAGCACCGGTCCTCGTATCGCCCGTGTTCACGGCACCACAACCGGTCCGGATCCCGTAACGCCGAATCGCAGATGAAACACCGGCTCGCCGCGACCCCGTGCGCGAGGCATGGCGGATCCGCCGGCTGAGGCGCCGATGGATCCGTATCTGACGCTACCTGTGTGGAAGCGGCTGGAATCTCAGTCTCGCTCTTGTTTTCCGCATCGCCGCTGCATGCCAGCAGAAGCAGTGCCAGCAAAGGGACCAGCGAGACTCTTGTAACGCAATGCCTGATCATTGCAGTATCTCCTGTGTATAGATGGAAATCGGGTTCAGATATAACACAAGCTCGAATCCAGAGACCGGGCAAAACCGGCAGGGAGTCTAGACGAGTAGTGGCAGGTTGATCGAGGCGTGGAAAACCAGAACAGGGACAAGCGCGGACGCAATGCGGACGCCCGGCAGGGAAGCGTCATCCCGCGCGGGCGTGTCCGCCAACAAGCAGTCCTGCCCATATTTGTGGTCCGGCAGGAGTATCCGACTGTCTTCCGGCGCGGTGTGAATGTCCAGTTCGCAGCACGGAATTTCACTCTCAGTGAGGACGGTCGTCGGAACCTCGTCGCCATCGCAACACGATTCCGCGTAACATACTCTCGGGGATCCCTCGAGATAGGCGACCACGCCCTCCTCACCGCTGTCGACACAGTTGTACGCGACGACGGGCAGCCCGACGGATCCGACGAGGTGAAACAGCGTTATTATCAATGCGAGGTGGCGTTTCATTGCTAGATCAATATAACCCGCGACCCGGCCCCGGTTCCAGGCAATTTTGGGGCCGATCGCGGGGTCGGCCGGGGATTGAGGGTTCCCAAACCGGGCGCATGGTGCTACCGTTGGGCGACTGGCGGTTCAACTGCGCTTACACCTATAGCTTATACAGGTGCCGGAGTGGCGGAATGGGTAGATGCAGCAGATTTAAAACGCCGGCGACTGTGCCCCGGCAGTGAAGATCGAGAGACTAGATGAAGATACTGCAGGAAACCATTGCGGTGGCTCAACTAAAGACACTCGCTGCGGCAACATTCGGAGACCTTCTTAAGGCAGTCGTGGATGTACGGCTGGGCGTGGTCGCTTTGGATGCCGAGCTACATTCCGATCTGGAAGCCTTGCTGATCGAAGACGGCTCGGGGCCAGACGACTTATGGGGATTCAATTTTTATCCCGACCTGGCCGGGGACGATTTCATCGAGTTCGATTCCATGATCAACGTTCGCCCATCCCAGGGGAACGCAAGTCGCGGAGTGGAGGATCCGAGAATACGCAAGAAAATCGTAGAAATTGTTAACGAGTGGGTGAAGAATTGAGCTACCAACACAAAGAGCTCGCTTCCGGAAGATGGAAGGAACTCTCGCTGGCCGAGCAAATGGCCAACATCGGGAGCGAGGTCGGGCGGGCCATTCGCTGGCAAAAAAAGGGCAATGCGGAATTCGCCGAACGAGCTGCTGTAAGAGCGCTCGAGTTGCTTGATTTGAGCCTGGGCGCCGGGCATTCATACCCGAGGATCAAGGAGCTAGCCCGCGTTCGTGAGGCCGTAGTCGATTACCTTTTTGGCTCGAACGAATTTGCGTCGTCCGAAGCGCTATGGCAAAGCTACTTTGACCATTTCAACTATGCCGCTCGAGCGAAGCGATAGATTCTGATTCATAGTGGTGTTTGCCGGAGTGGCGGAATGGGTAGACGCAGCGGACTTAAAATCCGCTGGGGTTACAAACCCCGTCCCGGTTCAAGTCCGGGCTCCGGCACCACTTCCTCCTGTTGTTCCAGTCGTTGATAATGATGTAATTGCATTATTGGATCCTGTCGGTATTTAGTGTATAATTCACGCTTCCTCACCTCAATGACACCT
>CBDVDJ010000062.1:0-9547 GCA_965372695.1 uncultured bacterium | reverse complement strand
GCAAGGCCAAGGCTCTTTGTCAAAATGCTTTTCCGCCCGGGGTTCCGGCGCGCGTGCCCCCCGGGGGGCACGGTCACATGCGGGCCCCGAGGCTCACGTACCAGCGGGCGGCGTCTCCCCACCGCCGGCTCCAGTGGACGCGCAGACGGAGCGCCCCCAGGCCGGCGCGCACGCGCGCCGAAATGTCGGACCCGTTATCCGTCACGGCGTCGACGGTCCCCGCACCCGGTATACCGGGGCGAATGACATATCCGGTTTCGCCGGCGGCGATCGCGTAATTGCTCACCTGACAGGTCCCTTCGACGCCACCGGCGGCCAGCGTCCACGATACGGTCCCGACGAGCCGCGTCACACCCGACCGGCCGAAACGCGCCGTCACCCGGTAGCTGTGGCGCAGGGCACGGCCGGTGTTGCCCGTCCAGCCGCCGCGTAACTGGCCCTCCCGGGTACGGTGCGAACTGGGGCTGGTGTCGATCGGCGTGCCGGAAGGCCCTGATTCCGTGTCCTGTGCGAGGCGAACGGCGAGGCTCCAGTAGCCGGCGGACGCGACGCCTGCCGGCCCGCGCGCCGACGCATCGACCCGCTGCCGCCCGAGGGCCTCTCCAGCGGCGCGTCTCGTCGCGCTGTAGATCGAAAACCTCGTGGTGATACCGCGCCATTTGCCCGTCCGGTGGATCGCGCCGCCCGTCTGCCGCCGCAACTCGTCCCCGGGCGCCACGACCCCGGCGGAGTAGCCCCCCGGAGTCGGAGCGCAGAATACGGCGACATTCCATGTCGAGCCGGCCGATATGACGGCGTGTCCCACGGCAAAGAGCCGGCCGCGGATCACGGCCGTCTCGGCGGCGAACAACACCCCGCCGGCCAGCGGGCGCTCGACGTGTATCGACACCCCCGCCGTCTGCGTCGGGGCGCCGGCGCTGGCCCTGGCGGGGATTTTTGCCCCGGCGGCCAGCGCAAAGGCTCCCGCCCGAGACCGCCACCCCCACGACGTCCAGGCGGCCCTCCCGCCGTCCCGTTCGCGCCAGGCCGTCAACGTCGCCAGCCCCGAGGCGGCGCTGATCGTCACGGCGACGCCGCGTTTGCCCCCCCACGTCGACGCCGTGGGCGCCGCCGACGCGATGCGTCCGCCGGTTCGCGGCGAGGCGAAAGGAACGTAGCGCACGCCGAGCGCGAGGCCTTCACCGAAGGCGGGACGGATCCCCCCGGCCGTCAGGCGGACGATGGGTCCGGCGCGCCGGATGTCGACATACCCTCCGTAGCGGCCGCGGTCACGGCGCCCGTAGAGACGGATCACCGGTCCGGCCATGCCCGTTCCCCAGCCCGTGGACACCCGGGCGGCGTCGCGATACCCCGCCATTATCTCCATTCCGAGAAACCAGCGTCCCGGCCGGGACGGACGGACGGCGCCGATCGCACCGGCCAGTTCCGACGCCATGGCGGCGGCGTGGGCCTCGTCCGCCGCGGCGCCGCTCGACAGAATCTCCTCGTAGAGGTCGAGCGAGTCGGTCGCCGCCTGGCTCTGTGCCGTCACGGTCTGCGCCTCGCCCGGACCGGCCCCCGGCCAGACCGACAGCGCGACCGCCAGCGCGCACACGCCGGAAAATCCCCGGATCGCCGCCGTCACCGCTGCCACGACAACGTCACGCCCTGCCGGGTCCCGAGGACGGGATGATATTGCGCGCCGGCGGCGCAGGTGAGCCCACCCATGCTGACGGCAAGCGCTCCCTCGAGCGATTCGGCCGCCGTATCGTAGCCGAATGTCAACCTGAGCGAACCCGACGCCTCGAGCGTCGTGGAGAACGACGGCCGCGCACCGCTCCACCGGCCCACCTCGAGAACGCCGCGGACGATGGCACGGTCGACGGGCTTGAACAAAAACGCCAGCGCGATGTCGGCGCCGGCGGCGGGCTCGCCCCGAACGCGGTAACGCCCCACCTCCGCACCGACCGACACGGCATCGGACAACCGGACGATGGAACGGCCGGTCACACTCAACAAACTCGCCGTCTTCATGCCGTCGATGCCGGCCGTTTCGTACGCCAGGCCGACGGACGCCGCCCAGCGGCCGGCCGCGTGGACGGCGGGGGTCAACTCGAAACGGTGCTCACGGCCGACACCGCCGGACAAACGGGCCGCCGCCACGACGACCGACACGAAACCGGTCCGGACCCCTGCTTTCACACCGGAGACGCGGAGACCCGAATCACCATAGAGAAGGAGCTCCGAGCCCTCGACAAAGACGGACGCCGCGGGCAGCCCCGGACGGAGCAGCGGCTCGGCAAAGAGGATGCCGCGCACGCCGGCGGCCGACTGTTCGGCGGACGGGTGCTGCAGCACCCCGAGCGCGGCGGCGTCCATGGCGATGAACTGGCCCGCCAGGGCGGCCAGCGCGGCCACCGGGACGGCGAGGACGAGCCGCCGGCGACTGCGGCTACTCGCCACGCCGGCCACAACCCACCACCGTCTTTCTGGACGCCACCCGCCTGCCGTCGGGGGCGAAAATCTCGCACACGACAATGTAGAGGCCCGGCATCATCCCGCGCCCCCCGTCCCCGCGGCCGTCCCACAGGAAAACCGCCGGGAACGCCGTCGCGGACCCGAGGGCGGTTACCCGCCGGCCCTCGACGTCATACACGCTCACCACCACCGCCGTGCCCGGGCCCGAGTCGACGGACACGGTCAAGGTCTCGCCGTCATACGGCGAAAACGTACGCGGCGTAACGTCGACGCTGCCGGGCGCCGGAGGCGCGAAGAGCGATCGTTCGTTGGGACGCCCGGGGGATGCCCCCGACGGGTCACGCGACAGCACCCACGTCTGGGTGTCGCGGCCGGAAAAGAGGTCGACCCGTTCGAGGCTCCGTCCCTCGTGGTCCGAGCCGACGGGCGGGTAGGCGATGGCGTCGACAGGCAGCGTCAGGGCGTCGGTGAGGATGACCGAATCGGACACCCCGCCGGAACCGGTACGGTTGAGGGTCGGCCAGGTCCCGGCGTGTTCGACAATAATCCCTTCACCAGCCCCGGGGTAGCAGGCGACGAGGGCGGTCGCGTCGGGCGTGATGACGGCGTAACCGCGCGCCGGAATCGTGAAACTCCGGGTCGTGACAACGGCGGGCTTATGCGACCGGTCGCGCAGTTTGAAACCGGAGATGTCGACATCGGCGCCGGCGTTGTACAGCTCGACAAACTGCGGACAGCCGTCGGCGGGATAGCAAAGCACCTCGCTCACGAGCAGTTCCGGCCCGCCGACCCGCCGGAGCAGCACCACGCGGTCGTTTGCGACGCGTTCGTCACCGGAAAAATCGACATCGGCCACCAGCCAGTGGTAACCGGGCGTCAGAATCACGGAAACCGCGAGCTCGAATTCCATGCCGGGGGCGATGTCGGCGTCGTTGACGCTCCGTTCGAGGAACGAACTGCCGTCGACCGTCGAGTCCCACAGTTCGACGGCGACGAGTCCGGCGCCGATGTCGTGCTGTCCGTTGTTCGTGACGACCAGCGTGACGAGTTCCCGGCCGTCGGCGCCGAGTACCGCCGCGCCCACGGTAGCGCCGGAGACGCCCACGGCGGCGTCGTGGCGGGCCACGTTGAACGCGCCCGGGCTGGGCTCGGCCGAAGCAAGATCCGCCGCGTTATCGCCGCTGTCGTGCCCGTCGGGGATCCTCGCCAGCGACCGGCCCGCGTCCACTGCCGGCGCGCTGACACCCTCGGCGTAGGCGCCGTCGTCCAACCCTCCGTACGCGACGAGATCGGAGGGTTCGCCACCGACGGTCACGCGAAGGGCATCCGGGCCGTTCTGGATGCTGAAGCCGGAAACGGCGCCGGGCGGCGGCCGGACCAGCCCCCCGCCGACGACGAACAGGGCCCCGCCGGGCAGTTCCCCCACACCTCCGGACCAGAGGACTTCCCACCCCTCGCCGGTACCGTTGTGGAATTCGATCGCCACACCGGCCAGCGAGACACTCGCGCCCGACACATTCATGAGTTCGATAAACTCATGGCCCGTATCGCTGCCGGGGTGGTCGTAGTAGATCTCGTTGATAACGAGCTGGGCGTCGGCGCGCACGACATACGCGCTCAAGACCACGATCGCGGCGGCAACGACGGAGGCGAACGAACCAGGATTCGGGGAAAAGCCGAGCCGGAACAAACGAAATTCGGGGGCACAAAGAAGAATACCCATCCACACATCCTCCACACTTCATCCCGCGGGCACGAACGGATACTAACCGATACGCCGCCGGCTGTCAAGCCGCCGGCGGTTGTTGCCCTCGCGCGGGGCCGCAGTCAGGAAATCAGATCATGCCGGCGCGTTTGCGGAGCATCCACTCGGCGCCGAGGAGGGTGAGGATGAGGAGAAAGAGGAGCAGGCTCGTGCGCAGCGTCGTTTCGGATACGGTCTCCGTTTCGCGCGGGTCGAGGTCGATTCTCCGCGCGATTCCCTCGACCGACGCCTGTGAATAACGCCCTCCGGTGCGCAGCGCGATCCCCACCAGCGCCGGCCTGTCCTGTTGCACGCGGCGATACTCGACCGACGTCGCCGACACCTGGATCTCGTGGGCTTTCGAAGTGATCGTGCGGCCGGGAAGGTCGGCTTCGCCGCGCACCAGGTAACGACCCGGCGGCAGCGTCGGCACCACGGCACGAAAGCGCGTGTTCTGCGCCGCGTCGCGGCGCATCGTCAGCCGTTCCAGCGGGGTTTCCACGCCGCCTTCGTGGAGCCGGGATACTTCCAGACGCACCGGCGCGCTCGTGACCGGCTGCATCTTTTCGTTGAACAGCTCCGCGTAGACGACCGGATTCTCTCCGGTGTCGAAGACATTTTTCTTGGCCGATACGACGAAGCGGTCTGTTTCTTCTCCCCGCGACAACACGTCCAGCATGCGGGAAAAGATCTCGTCATAAATCGAGTTGTTGTCCGAGAGGAATTTCCAGCGCCACAGCGGCCCCGCGCTCACAACCGCCACACGTCCCTTCCCCTGGGTCTGGTACGTCATGGCCGGCAGCCGGCGCCCCTTCACGTTGAGCAGGACTTCGGCGACGTTTTTGGGCGCCACCGCCCCGTAGTAGCCCAGCAGCGGGCTCCGTTCCTGCCATTCCGACTGGCTCAACAGTGGTAACAGGTGCGTCGTGATCGGGTTGTCCGACGCTTGCGCACCCGGAGTCACGCTCGTGTATTCGAGGTTCCACCTGAACGGCGCTTTGCCGCTCACCGGAAGCAGGTCGCCGAGCCGATTCCAGGCACGAGGCCGTTCGAACAGCGATGCGTTACCCGGCAGGACGAGCAGCCCGCCGCCGCGTTCACGAACAAAGTGCTTCAACCGCGCTGCCACCTCACCCGTAAAGAACGCGTCGTCGACCGACACCAGCACGACTGCGTCGCTCTCGGCCAGGGCCGTCAGGAACGCGCCCGGCCCCTTGACCCGGCCGATCGCCGGCCCTTCGCGGCCCCTCAGCGAGAAAACGTCGAAGTCATACGCCTGGTCGCGCCGCAACAGGTCGGTGAGGAAATGGAGTTCCCACTCCGGCTCGAGGTCCACGATCAGAATCTTCGCCTTCGCCTTTTCCGCCTCCACCACGATGTCACGGTCGTTGTTTTCCGGTTCGGCGTCGGAGCCGTCCACGTCGACAGAGACGCGGAATTGCCTGCGGCCGGGCTCGCGGAAGTGGACTGAAAATTCTTCTTCGCTCTCGCTCTGGCCTGGCGAGACCCGCTCCTGGCGCTCGAAAAGGACGCGGTCTCCTTCGTCCAGCGTCACCGTCGCCCGCTTTTCGCGCGCGCCCGTGTAGGCGATCGTCACCCGGATGGGCGAACGCGACGGCACCCGCACCACGCTGTTGTAGTCGACGTCCTTGATGCGCACGTCTTCGGGCGGCGTCGTATCCCCGAATCCCACGGCGAATACCGGCACATCCGGCAGGGCCCGTCTCACCAGCCGGTCCTCCGTCTCCACGCCGTCGGAGAAGATCACGACGGCGGTGACGTGATCGCCCTCGAACCGGCGGACGGCGTCGTGCAGGGAACGGACGATATCGGTGCCCTGTCCGTCCGGTGCCACCGTGTCCGGCGGCGCGGGGGCAGTGGTCAATCCGTTGGAGAAGAAAACGGTTTCGATCTCACCGCCGCCAACGGAGACATCTTCGCCCAGCAAGCCCAGAAGCCGCCGTGCCTCGCTGAATCTCGACCGCGGGCCGGGGTCGTCCCACCTGCCCGCCGGCAGCGCCATGCTCGCCGAGCGGTCCACCAGGGCGATGACCCTGGCGCGCTCTTCCTGCTCGACATTTCTTACGCAACGCGGGTCGAGAAGAATCAGCACGAGGCAGGTAAACGCCGCGACACGCAGTCCGGTGAGCACGAGGCGCAACGGGCCTTCGACGTGCGGCGTCGTCCGGCTGTACGCCAGGTATGCCGCCGCCAGCAGTATCACGGCAACGATAGGGATCCAGAATTGAAACGTCATGCTCTCCACGCGGGTGTTGTACTGGTAGAATATACACCGGCGAGGCGAAGATACGTCAATTATTCGAGGCAGGAAAGCAAAAAGGAAAAGCGCGGCCGGTGGGATTGGCTCGCGCCGTAACACGATGCTAATATGGAGATTGCATCACTCTGAAGGCCGGTCGCCGAACGAGGCGATCGCCTCTTCGGCCGTGTCGTACGCTTCCAGGATAGAGTTGAACTCGAGCAGTTGAAAAACCTCGAACACGTCGCCGGACATGCCGGACAGTTTGAGGTCTCCACCCTTGTGGCGAATGTCCTTGATCTCGCCGATGAAGATGCCCCACCCGGCGGAGCTGATGTAGTTCACACCGGACAGGTCCATCACGACCCTGACCTCGCGCTTGCCCAGCAGACCGTAAAGGGCGGTCTCGAGTTCGCTCGCCGTAGTCGTGTCGAGATAACCGCTGACTTTCAGAACCGACACGCCGTTTTCACGGCTGCCGGCCGAAACGCTTACAACAATACCATCAACCGACATGGATCCGTCCTCTCAGTTGTGCGGCACCGGACAGCTTTTTACTAGCTGGTCCTGGCGCCCTCCCCGTCGGATGATTCGGTCCGTTCGGTGATCGAAAAGTCGCTGACAGCCGACTCTTTGTCGTCGAACGGTTTGAGTATACTGTTGAATTCCAGGAGTTCGAAGACTTCGCGGACCTCGGGAGTCATGGCGGCGAGCTTGATGTCGCCCTCGTTGCGCCGGATCCTCTTTATCTCGCTGATAAAGATGCCCCACCCCGCCGAACTGATATACTTCACCGATCCGAGATCAACGACGATCCGGTAGCACTTGTCGTTGATAATCCGCTCGAGTGTTTCCTCGAGTCCCGAGGCGTTCGTAGTCTCGATAGTGCCACTCAACGTCAGTAGCGTCAACGAGTTATCCGTCCCGGTCCGTTCTTCTGATATGATGAGTCTTTCCATAGTTGTTGCCTGTTACCCACAGTGAGATGCAAAACTCAGTCCAAAAGCGCCTTTAACAGGAAATGTATCCCCTGACGGTCATTCGCCGCCAGCTTCAGATTCTTCTCCGCTTTACGGTAATTCTTGTTGATCGTCAGGGCATCGTTGAACGACCGGTGGGCCTTGTCGATCAGGATTTTGCACTTTGCAGTATACAACAAACCCAGGTCGTTTTGCAGGTCCGCGTAGCCCGGATTCGCCTCCAGTTCCATCTTGATCCGCTCGATCGAGCGGTCGATCTCCTCCTCGGTGAGTTCGTTGGAGCGGAACTTGAGGATAAGGTAGAGCTCGAGGGAGAGGTCGTTCTGCGCGACCTTCGCCATCTCCTGCCCGATCGCGGAGAGCTTCTCGTAGACCTCGTTGTAGCGCTCCTTGTCCAGCGCGTCGACGACGGAGCGGAAGTCGTCGTTGTCGAGAGATGGTCTCAGCTGGACGCTCATCTCCAGTATCTTCTTGAGTCTCGGCTTGATGTCGCGCGACAACTCGTAGTCCTGCTTGAGCACGACGTTGAGGCTCAGCGCCAGCGCGAGGTTCATGAAGGCCGACTGGTAATACTTGTTCAGCTCGATGGATTTTTCAAACGAAGTGACCGCGTCCCGGCAACGTTCGAGGCGAAGGTATGTTTCTCCCAGGTCGTTGTGAAGATCCGGGTATTCGGGCGAGAGTTCGAGCCCCTTGTTAAAAGACTTGAGCGCCTTGTCGTAGTCGCCGACTGCGAGAAGGCAGGCGCCGAGAATCGAATAGGCCTTGGAAGTCTCTGATCCGAGTTTGATGGACCGGATGACCTCGGCCATCGCTTCCTTGAAGAGTTTCTGCTTGAAGAACGCCTCGCCCAGCTTGAGGTGCGCCCGGCCGTCCGCCGTCTTCTTGAGCGTTTCCCGGATGTCGAGAAGCGACGTAATCCGTTGTTTGCGCTCGTCGTGGAGCCGGCGTACCAGCGATCGCAGGTCGTCGTTACCCAGCGACGAATCGTAACGCTCGCTCTGCTTCGAGAGCAGATCGCCCTCGTGGAAGAGCGACGTGACGATCGACCTCTGGGCCGACACGAGATTCGACTGTATGTAGTACTTCGCGCCGCCCGAGGCGATTTCGCTTCGCAGCTCGTAGCTATCCATGGGGACGGTGGCTTCTCCTCTCCCCTCCGGGATACTTCTGTAATCAACTTCTAACACGAAATTCGAATTACCGCAACCGGCCGCTCTACGCCTCAGACGTCGTCTTCCGAGAGCAGGGTAATGGCGATCCGGATCAGGTCGCTTCGGGTGTATTTCCCCTTCCCCGATTCGGCCAGGCGGGCACGTACGACGTCGATGTGCTTGATGTTGGACGGCGTGAGCTTGACGTTGACCAGTACCTCTTTCGCCTCGGGCGAGCCCTTGAGGCCCTTGCCCTTGATCAGCTTGCCAACCGAGTTAGAGGTCGGCTGCTGGTTGTCGTCGTCAAAGGGATCACGCCCCAGCGACTTTTTTTTCTGTCCCACGGCTGAGAAACTCCTCGGTCAATTGATAATAATCGAGCGCCCCCCTCGACATCGGTGAGTACTCGAATATCGTCTGGTTGAAGCTGGGGGCCTCCCGCAACGAAGTGTTGACACGGATTACGGTTTCGAACACCTGGTCCCCGAACCGTTCGCGTATCGTGTCGAGGACCTCGCCGGAAAGCCTCGTACGGCCGTCGTAGAACGTCGGCAGAATCCCCATGATCGTCGTCTCGCTCGTCGAGTGCTCGTTGACCTCCTTGAGTATCTGCATGGTCTGGCGCGCTCCGGCCTGGGCGAGGTAATCCATGCTGACCGGAATTATGACCTCGTCGGCGTACGCGATGGCGTTGATGTTGATCAGGTTGATCGTCGGCGAACAGTCGCAGATAACGATGTCGCAACCGCGGAGATTTTTCAGCGCGAGTTCCAGCCGCCGTTCGCGGCTCGACTTGCCGGCGAGCACCATTTCCGTCTCCGCCAGTTCGCGCCCCCCCGAATCGATGACGTAGAGGTTCTTGCGCGCCTCGATGACCTCGACCTCTCCGTACTGGAGAAGGTCGCACAAAGTCCGGCGCCCCTGTATGTCGAACGAAATGGCGACGTTTCGC
>CBDVDJ010000061.1:0-9607 GCA_965372695.1 uncultured bacterium | reverse complement strand
CGAAGTAGTCGCGAAACGCCGGCGCGCCACCCGCGCGGGCGAGCGAGTGGACGAGGTACTCTTCGGCTTCGTCGCGCAGGTCCATACCCGCGGCGAGTTCGTCGTCGGAGAGATAGAGATCCATGAGACGGCGGAACGAATCGGCCGAATCCCGGAAGTGATCCTGCTCGAAGTGCGCCCAGCCCATTTTGTACAGCGCGATGGCGGCGAATTGCGGCTCTGGACCCGAAGCGGCTTGTTCGAGCGGCGCCACGGAACCGGCGAAATCCTTCTGGTCGAAGCGGTCGCCGCCCATGCGGAGCCACGCTTCCTGGCAGTCGGGCGCGTCGGGGAATTCCCGTACCAGGCGTTCGAGATAGCCCGTCGCGTCGGAGCGCCCGTCGTCGGACAGGATCATGCCCAGGTTGAAGAGCACGGCGTCGATGTGCGGGAATTCCGTGTCCTCGGCGAGGATTGACTGGTAGAGGGTGATGGCCGGATCGTAATCGACGAAGGGCGCCAGCGATCGGTTCTCGATGTCGTCGGCGGACGGGTCCTCTCCCAGAAAGCCCGCCATCCGCCGCTGGAATTCGTCGCGCGCTTCCATCAGGCGCAAGTCGGCGAGACGGTACCGGCCCTCGCCACGGGCCGGGCTCCGCGGATACCGGGAGAGAAACGCTTCGACGCGCGCGATGGCGCGCCGGCGGGGGGGCGCCACGAAGGTGGTGTCTTCCGCCGTTTCGGGGTCGATGGCCGCCTGGACGGCCAGCTCGTAGGCGGCGTCGGCGATGTGATAGTCGATCGCTTCGCGTTCTGCTTCGAGGCGTATACGCCCGCGCTCCGCCACGGCAAGCGCGACCGACCGGCGCACGTTGCGTTCGGCGGAGAAAAGGGAATCGACGGCGGCGGCCATCCGGTCGCGGCGTGACGTCGCGGTTATGAGCGCGGAATCGTCGATATGCCACGCGAGCGCCGAATCCAGGGCGGCGCCGATGCCGCGGGCGCGATCGAGTTCGGCGAGGAGCGCGTCACGCAAAAGCCGGCTCGTGCCGGTGAGCCTCGGTTCCCACACCTCGTCGAAGGAACGTACAATGACGGAATCGCTGCGCGCGGCAAAATAGGCGAGGAATGACTCGGTATCGCCGCCGAGTGTTTCTTCCATCTCCAGCAACGAAGAAGGCGCCGGTACCCCGGCGGGGAACTCTTCCGGCCGGTGGCGCGCCGGGCCCTCGACGTGGAAGTGGCGCAGGGCCCGCACGAACAACCGGTCGCGGCGGATGCCCTCTATCATGTCGCGGGTGCGAACGGCGATATCGAGCCGCGCGCTGTCGCGGACGGACTCGAGCTGCACGACGGCCGAGCCGATGCGGGCGAGTATCCCGTCCAGATTCGTGGCGGCGGCACCGATATCGCCGATGCTGCCGGCGGAGCGGTCGCGTCCCGCGCGGAGATATTCGAGCCGGCGTTCGAGATCCAGCTGCAGATCCGCGACGAGACGATCCTGGCGAGCGAGGTCGCTTTCGGCGTCGAGACGCAACCGCCGCGCCGCCCGGACCGCGTCCCATTCTTCGGGCAGCGGCTGGTGGCGGGTAACGGGAGGGTGCCCGTCGCCGATCCGTGAGGCCGGCCACATGTCGGCCGCCATGGCAGCGTCGGCGTCGAGGGACGGCGTGCGCCTCAGGTCGAGCGATTCGATGGCGAGACCGTCAACGTGGTCGGCGACGGCGTCGGCGACGAGGCGGATTTCGTCGCGCGAAAACGAGTTCTCTTCCCACGAGCTCCAGACGGTGTCGAGGGAGGCTTCGTCGTCGAGTTGTTCGAGTGCGGCGTATTCGCCGAGCCAGTCGGCTTCGGATGCTTCGAGCACGGCGAGGGCGGCCGCCCAGTCTTCGGCGTCGAGCAATACGCCGCCGAGCGCGAGTCCGGCGTCTCGCGACGACTCGTAGTCCGGGTACTCTTCGAGAAGCGCCCCGAGCATCCGTCGTCCGTCGTCCGTATCGCCCCGGTCCAGCGCGGCCTGCGCGCGGACGTGCTTTGCATGCGGCGCGTGACGGCTGTCATCAGGCATCCGCTCGAGTACTTTGCCGGCGCCCTTCCCGCCGGCGATCCGGCCGGCGGCCAGGCGGAGGACCGCGGCGCCGACGAGGTCGGACTCGAGGGGAGAGCGCGGTTTCAGCTTCGAGAGTTGCCGCCAGTATTTAGCCGGGTCGATGCCGATCGCTTCGCGCGAGAGTGCGAGCAGGTAGAGACGCAACGGCTCGAGGGCGCCGCCGGTGTCCGTCGATTCGAGGAGGTCGAGCGCCTTGTCGTACCGGCCTCTTTCCATCATCAGCGCGGCGGCGAGTATGTCGGCGCCGGGCATGTTCTCCGTGTCGATTGTTGTGCGCCCGGAGCCGGACGACAGTACCAGGTCGCAGTAGCGGATCCACCCGCGCCACGCCGACGTTGCCGGGCCGGCGGCGCGGTCGGCGACGCGTCGAAACGCATCGTCGTCGCCGAGACGGAGCCAGAGGGCGGCGAGCAGAAACGCGGCGCGGTCGGCCATCTCGAATGCCGATCCGGGATAGATGTCGATGTCCTCGAGACGCGCGGCGGCGCCGCGCAGGTCGCCGGCGAGCCACAGGTCGACGGCACGGCCCAGGTTGACGGCGTCCCGTTGTGATGCGGTCAGCTCGAGCGCCGCGGGGGTAAGTTGTGCACGCGCGGGAGCGCCACCCGAGGGAGGCATATCCGCGAGCGGCGCCTTATCCGCACGTGCGATGTTCGCCGTCCCGGTAAGCACGCACCAGGCGAGAACGGCGACGACGGCCGGCGATATACGGGGGAGGATCCGCATAGGGCAGCCTTTCCTATCGATACCAGACGCTGGTCAACAGCCCGGCGGCTTCGGCCTTGCGGTCGAGACGGCCGAGGTCCAGCTCGAGAAATGTGATCCGGTCGCGCGCGGCGTCGACGCTGACGGCAACGGGTTCGGCGTCTGTCCAGGCGCCGCCGGCGAAGCTCACGTCGAAGTGATGCTCCCGCGGTTCGACATACTTGTGGTAGATCTGGGCGATGCCGCCCTGTTCGAGCGAGCGGCGTTGCTCGCTCGTGAGCTCGACACGGTATATGTCGTTCTCCTCGGTCAGGACGACCGCTTCGGGTACGCTTTTGCCGGAGAGGCCCTTGACGAGGACGACGAGGGCTGTTTCCTGGTGACCGAGGAAGTCCTCTTCCAGCATGAGGAGGCGCCGTCGCTGGTCGGCGAGGAGTTGTTCCATCAGGTCGAGCTGCGCTTCCAGTTCGACGAGTTGCGTCACGCTGGTGAGCGTGTCGCGAGCGCCGGTGGCGCTGTAACCGGCGTCCACGGTGTCGCGGGCGGCGGCGATGGCGGCCGCCATCTCCTGGAGCTGCAGGTAGCGCTCGTCGAGTATTTCGGCGTTCCCGGAGTGGACGCGCGTCGTCTGGGTGCGTAATTCGTCGAGCCGCGCGCGAATGAAAACGCGGTGGTCCTTGAGAAATCGCAGGGTCGGGTGCTTCGGTCCTTTGGACTCGACGCGCTTGACCTCGATCGTCTCCGTCGTTTTGTCCGTGTCCTCATCGGCGGCGGCAAATCCCGGCGTCGTACAGGCGAGCCCGCAGGCGAGTGAACAGATGATGATTGCGGCACGTGTCAGCGTCGATTTCATGGCGTCAACCCCTCCACGTCTTGATGACTTTACCGTCGGCGGCGTCGATGACGACGACGAGAGCCGGTTTGTCGCCGGCGGTGTAGACGATGGCCCACGTGCTCGCGTCGGGCTTTTTTTCGTGAAGGGCGCCGCGTATGAGCAACATGGCCGTCAGACGGCCGCCGTGCTCTTCGCGGAACTTCCGCCCCGCTTTCTTTTCGGCGGCGGCCAGCACCCCGGCGCTGTCGACCCACGAGTCGGGCAGCGGCGGCGCTTCGAAATCGAATCCGAGGTCGGCCGCTTCGAGGATGGCGCCGTCGCGGATCGAGTACCCGCGCGCCTTTCCCTTGCTCTGTGAATAGAACAGGTACCCCCAGCGGTTCGACTTGCCCGCCGGTGAGACGACCTCGTCGTTTTCGAGATATATGAGACGGGCGTCGGATGCCCACGACAGCGCCGCGTCACGCGCCGGGTCCAGCCCCTGGCGTGCGGTGAAGGGCACCGGGCTTCCCGCACCCGACGGGCCGGCGCCGACGGCGAGGCCGGTGGCGAGCAGCGCGCTGACGATGAGTGATTTTCCGGTGTTGCCGGTTCGAAACATGAGGTTGCCTCCCTACAGGAAAAACGAAACGCCGACGCTGAACTCGAAGTTGGTGTTGTCGCGGCGCGCGCTCGTCGACCCGGAATCGAACTTGAAGTTTCGAAACTCGAACCGTACCGCCGTCTTCCTGTGGACAAAAAAGTTGGTACCGATACCGTAGTTGATGCTCGTCTCGGTCTCTCCCTGCATGATGGCGCTTCCGGCGCCGAAGGTGATAAACGGGACCATCTGCCGGCCGGGGAGCGGGAGCAGGTTGAGATTCATCGAGTAATACAGCATATAAAAATCTTCTTCCTCGAGCGCGAGGTTGAAGAGCGATTCGACGATCTCCGCCGGGCGCACGATGTGGGTCCACCCGACGCTGCCCTCCACCTCGAGGAACTCGAGGACGTAGTAGCCGATCCGCCCGCCCAGGACGAGCGAGTTGGACTTGCGGTCGAACGCGTACCCGCCCGTGTACGGTGTGAGGCTGAAACTCCCGATGCGGGAGAAGAGCCGCGGGTTGGGGCGGAACTCGAGGTCGGACATGTCGTCGAATTCGTCGCACAAGGACGAGTGTATCCATCCGGTGTTGGTGTTGGAGAGGCGGATGTTGTACCAATCACCCCGCTTGGCAATAACGACGAATTCGACGCCTTCGGGATAGATGCCGACGAGCGCGTATGTGTTGCCGGGCCCGCTGCGCACGACGTTGTTGTCGCCGCCCGACAGCCGGATCTTTTTTTCCGTGAGGACGTGCGGTCCGTTCAACTGCTCCTGAGAATTCTCGTCTCCGGGGCCGCCGGCGGCCGACGGGCCGCACGTTCCGGCGAGCAGCGCAGCCATTACGGTGGCCAGGAGCCACGTTTTCGAATTGTGTTCCATGGTGTATGCCTCTTATGCCTCTGCGGGGTATTTACCCCAGGGTCAATAACCAGGATACCTGCAGCCGCAGGCTCCAGCTGTGGAACCAGTCGCGCGATTCCACGATCTCTTCTCCACGGCGGTGGGCCGTGTCGAGCGCGAATGACGAACGTTCCGCGTCGAGTGATACGGCGAGGTGTTCTGTCACCCCTCGACGCAAGCCCGCGCCGAACCCGAATTCCCACTCGGCGATCGGGTCGAACGCCACCGTGATCGGATCGGCGAGTACGCCGGTGTCGAACGTCAAGCGGTCGGGGCTGTAGCCGAGGTGGATACGCCCCGCGTGCCCCGATCCCCACAACTCAACCCCGCGGAGCTCGAACAGCCGCGCGCGGCCGACGGCTTCGACGCCGGTCAGGTTTACCCGTGGTGACTCGCCGGCGCCCGGTATCCCGATGGCCTGCGTGGTTCGGGAACCCCACAGCCTCGCCCCGGCAGCGAAGCGGCCCCGATACACGGTGGCCTCGATGCCGGTCTGTACCGCGGGCCGGGTGTCCCAGCGGTAGTTCTCCAGCCGTTGATCGACGGCCAGTCCGCCGGCGAACACGCCAACGGACAGCCGCCAGACACTACCCGTGCCGGGCTCCGCGCCGGAGTCACCGGCGCGGGCGGATCCGGCGCTCGTCACGAGCGCGATACACAACACTGACGCGAGCAATCTGTTCATCGCTACGGCCGTCCCCCCGGCGGTGACACGCCGAGCGCGAACCCGGTGTGCAGTACTTCGTATTCGGTCGAGACGAACGGTGTGACGACGAGCGAGTCGCGCCCGTCCGCCAGCCGGATCTCTTCGCCGTCGCCCATGTAGAGCAGCACGTATACGCCGCCGTTGGCCGCCGTATCGGGCAGTTGCGCGGTGAATGAGAGCCGGATGTCCTGCATCAGGTGGTCGTAGCCGGTGACCGGCTTGATCGCCCGTCCCGCCGTGGTCGAGTTGGCCAGGATCAGGTCGACGTCCTGCGCGACCCGCTCCGTGTGGCGGGTGAGGTCGAGTGCGACCTGCGAGGGCGGCACCGCCGGGCTGTAACGCACCTCGGCCACGAGGAACCCGGTGAGGATCCGCCGGTACGTGATGCGTCCGTTGACCGATATGTCGATCGATTCTCCCTCCGTCGCCGTGTAACCCGGCTGCGGAGCGACGTCGAGAACCTCGACGAGCGTCCAGCGTTCGTCGACTTCCGGCTCGCCCAGGCATCCGCCCAGGGCGATCGCCGCGGCGACGGCCGTCACGACGGCGGCCCTGATCCGCGGCAGGTGTTTCTTGTGGTCTTGTCGAATTGTCATGCCGGTTCTCCTACTTCACCATGACCATTTTGCCGGTGAAATTCTCGCGTCCCACTTCCAGCCGGTACAGGTAGATGCCCGATCCGACCGATGCCCCGCGGTCGTCGCGGCCGTTCCACATGACTTCGTGGAGCCCCGCGCCGATGTCGCCCGACGCGAGGTCGCGAACGAGGCTTCCGCGCACGTCGTACACCCGCAGGGTGTAAGGCCGCACGGGACCTGCCGGTACGGTAAACCGGATCATCGTGGCCGGGTTGAACGGGTTGGGGGAGTTGCCGAGCAGGGCGAGGCGCCCGGGAGCGGCCGGTCCGCCCGACCCTTCGAGCGTGATCGTCATGCCGGTTTCGCTCACCCGGTCGTCGTCGTACGTCGAAGTGGCCCGGACCGTCACGCGATACTCTCCCGTCGACCACCCGGACACAAAGTCTTCTTCTTGGAATCGAATCGACTGGGGGCCGGCGCCGACGACGCCGGCGTCGTGACGCGCGATCACGCGGCCCGTCGACGGATCGGTGATCGTCGCCGTCAACCGCGAGTGGTCGGTGAGCGTCATCCGCACGGCGGCCGATTCGTCCTCTATCGCGGCGGCGTCTTTGAGCTCGGTGCCGAGGTTCAACAGACGCAGGCCACCTTCGGAGTTCCACTCCTCGACGACGATGCCGCTGCCCTGGCCGGCGCGTATCGTTTTGCCCGTGCGGTGGTCGGTGACGTTGGCGAACGGCACGTGAAAACTGCGCGGGCGGTGGACGCCACCGGAGTGGGACGCCACCGCAAAGAGAGAGGCGGTGAACTTGGTCACGCTGCCCGACTGTGGCGAGGCGGCGTAGACGTTCCCCCAGTGGTCGCAGTCGAGGGATGTCACCGTACCCGCTGTACGGGCCGGCGCGCCCGACCATGCCAGGTCGCCGCCGGTGTCGCGCAGCCGGACGATGCGCCCGTTATGCGCGTCGGATACGTAGACGTCGGTGTTGTGTACGCCTTCACTCCGGCCCACCGTGATGGCCATGGGGCCGGCGAAACAGCCGTCGCCGCTGCCCAGTTCGCCGATAGATCCGGTGAGGCGAGCCTCGCGCTCGTCCAGGTCGTAACGGCGCACTTCGTTGCGGCCCGTGTTGGCTACGTAGAGGCAGTCGTCGCCGGCGTCGAACGGCGTCCCGCCGTCGGAATATGCGACGTCGAAGGGGCTGGCGAGGCCGTCGATGGCGTAAAGTGGTTCGAGCGCCAGGCGATCGAATTCGGTCACGGCGCGAAATACGAGTACGCGGTCGTTGCCGGTGTCGGCGACGTAGACGCGTCCCAGACCGTCGCTGGAGAGGCCGCGCGGCGACGCCAGGGCTCCGAAACCGCTCGCCGTTCCGTCGAACGCGGTGAGGTCACGTCCCATCTCACCCATGAGCAGCCGGTTCCAGGCCGGGTCGGATACGATCTGGAAGTGCCGCGCTTCCACGTAGGGGAAGCGGTCGTATATGTCGATGTTGCCGACGACCACGGTCGCCCAGGGGGCGCCGAAGAGGTCGCGGCCGACGAGGTCGTTGGCCACGTCGCGCGTCAACACTTCCACGCCGGCGTCGGCGAGGTAGGTCGCGGGCCTGAAGGTCTCTGCGCCGGCGGTGGCCGCGCCGAGAACCAGGATGCTGATGATCAATGCTGTGCGTTTCATACCCGGCTCCTTTGTCTGGTCGAACTGGTCAGAACTTGACTTGTAATCCGGTTTCGATGATGTGTGCCGAAAAGTTATTGCTGTTGAAATAGTGTTCGTATCCGACGACGAAGTGCACGTCTTCCACAAAACCGATGCGGCGCGACACGCCGTGCGGGAACCACATGATGCGTCCGCCAAAAAGGTGGGCGCCGTATTCATCCAGACGGTAGTCGTTGGTCTGGAAGCCGTTGACGCCGCCGGCCGCGGTGTATTCGTCACGGAAAAAGAACGACGGCATCTGGTTGTAATACCGGTAGCGGTAGCGGACGACTACCTGGTCGGTAATGTACTGGTTCAGCTTTCCGCCGATGGTCTGGGACTCGACCCCCCAGTTGTCCACGTAGTACCTGTAGTCGACCTTGATACTCGACCGGTTGGGCAGGTACTGGCTCACGCGGATAAAGGCGTCGCGGCGGTCACGGTACTTTGGGTGCCGCTCGGGCACGTTCGTTCCGTCCACGTACACGTTGCGGTACGGGTCGTGTTGCAGTCCACGCACACGGTTGTACTCCGCGCCGACGCGCACCACCGTCGTCGGTGTCACGATCTGCGTGACCACGAGGTTGACGTGGGTCGTCTTGCGGAAATCGGGAACGGTCTGGGTATCGGCGTCTTCCAGGGGCTGAATGTCGTCCCAGCTGTAGCTGAAGCCGCCCGACACGGTGAAGTTGTCGTGCAGAAAACCGTGGCTGTAGCCGGCCGATACCATCTGCGCGAAGTAATCGCTCTCTTTGGATACATAGTAGCTCGTCGAAAGGCCCCGGTACGACGCGGCACCCTGGAACTCATCGCGTATCTTCACGAAGTCCTGGTACGGGTCGGCGTTGCCGGCAATGGGGCGGCTCGCCGTGGTGATGGCGTCGATCGCTTCTTCGCTGCCGGGTGCGGCTTCGATGGCGGGGAACACGACAATGTCATGCGCCATCTGCGCCGTGAGCGCCACGTTCGCCGTCATGTTGAGTCCGAAGGTGAGGTAGTGCGTGTGCACGTTGACGCCCTCGACATCCGAGAAATCGTGGAACGTGTACGCCGCCACAGGTTCGCCGAGACCGATCAGTCCGGCCCGTGCCGAAGACGGCATGAACGGCGAAATATGGGCGCACGCGAGCACGGCCGCCGCAAAGATGCTTCTTCTCACTTGCAAGCGCATCCGCCTCCAGCGCCTCCCGCCCCGCCGGTCGAGCCCTCGCGGGCCTCCAGCCACTTGAGTTCACGCAGTTCCGCCTGGGCGTCGTCGGCCGACAGCATGATTGGATCCGCCAGATGCTCCTTCTCGTATGATCTGACGGAGGAACAACCCGCGGCCAGCGCCAGCAGGACGAGCAGACAAATCAAGGCTGTGGTGTTTTTCACTGTGTACCTCCATCGGCCGCTTCGCCGGCCGCGTAACGGGACGAGGCGAGCAGGGATTCGGCCTGCTTCTGAAGTTTCGACAGCTCTTCGCCGGAACTGCTGCGAATCATACTTACCACGTTTCCGTCCTTGTCG
>CBDVDJ010000060.1:0-9675 GCA_965372695.1 uncultured bacterium | reverse complement strand
TGAAGAGCCCGTCGCGTCCGGCAAGAGCGCCCCGGTTGATCGACCCGCCCCTCACCGTGTTGCCGATAACCTGGACGGTCACGAACCCCAGGCCCTCGCCCGAATCGCTGTCCTTGACCGAACCGGCCAGGTCCGCCGCGACGGCCGTGGCCGGTAACGCCAGCAGGAGGACGACCCAGATCGCACCCCGCGGGCCCGGCGTTCCTGCTATGGATGTCCTGAGACACATGGTTCTGTTAATCTAATGTGGAGGCTGCGGTTTCACAAGCCGTCCCCGATAACAGAAAGGGCCGACACCGAACCAACCCCGACAAATGCCGCGCGCAGGGGTAGTCGATGTCGACCCTTGATTTCAGTTCTTTCCGGCGCTTCGCCGATCGCTAATCGCCGGCAAATCCACCCACGGTATCGCTCGACTTTGGCGTAATCACCACTTTGCGCAGCAGCCCGTCGCCGATGGTATACGTCGTGACATCTGCGAATTCGGCGACGGCGAGATGAATGATCCGCCGGTCGGCCGCCTTGAGCGGTTCGAAATCATAGTCTTTCCGCGTACTGCGAACCCGGTCGGCGATCTTGTGCGCCTTTTCGATCAACAGCCGGTGCTTGCGCTTCACGTACCCGCCGACGTCGATCGTCACCTTGCTGTGCCTGCCCGTCTTGCTCGTGAATATCCGGTTGACGACGTGCTGGATCGAGGCGAGCGTTTCTCCGCGGCGCCCGATCAGCAGCCCGTCGAGGCCGTCCGAGTTGATGTTGATGAACGTTGTATCGGGCGTTTCCTCGACGGTCGACGTATATTCGATACCCATCATGGTGAGAACATCTTTGACGATGTCCAGGAGCAGGTCGACGTTCGGTTCGTCGGTCGCCTTCGCATCCCTGACGGTCACGCGAATCTTGACGCTCTTGCCCCCGAAAATACCGAGCAGCCCTCCCTGGGACTCGGAGAGTATTTCGATGTCGACGTCTTCCGGATTGGCCTTCAGTTCTTTCAGTGCTTTCTGGAGCGCCTGCTCGATTGTCTTGCCGCTTACTTCGACTGGTTTAGCCATCGATGATTACCTTCCTTTTGATTTTGACTGGCGCTTTTTCGCCACCGGATGGGGGGTGGCACCGGCCGGCGCGCCGTCTTTATTTTCATCGGGTTCTCTGTGTATGTAGTATTGCTGGGCGACCGAGAGCACCGTGTTCACGATCCAGTAGACCACGAGCCCGGACGGCATTTTGTAGAACAGAAATGTGAACAGGATCGGGAGCATCGTGTTGAAGCCCTTGGGCGTCGCTGAAGACGCCGGCGACCCCGTCAGCGATCCGCCGATCTTGGTCTGGACGAACATCGACGCGCCCATCAACAGCGGCAGCAGGCTGAACGCATTCCCGATGACGGGCAGCGTCATCGGAAGCTCGAACAACACGTCCTGTTGCGACAGGTCGGTGATCCAGCCGAAGAACGGCGCCTGCCTCACCTCGATCGTGTTTCTCAGCACCTGGAACAACGCGATGAACACCGGCATCTGCAATACCATGGGCAGGCAGCCGCCGAGCGGGTTGACCCCCGCCGTCTTGTAGAGTTTCATCGTTTCCTTGCTGAGCCTCTGCTTGTCGTCTCCGCATTTTTCCTTGAGCGCCTGGATCCTCGGTTGCAGGTCCTGCAGGTCCTTCATCGACTTGAAACTCTTGTGCGTCAATCGATAGAAGAGGACCTTGGTCAAAACCGATATGATGATGATAACGAGCCCGTAGTTGGGTATGTACTTGTACGTCCAGGTCAGCGCCCACAACACCGCTCGGCTCACCGGCCGCAGCAGACTCCAGCCCATCTCGATGTTGTCCTGCAGTCCGAAGTGGAGATCGGCGAGGATTTTATAGTCGAGAGGCCCCATGTAGACCTTGATCGAATTGTCCACCTGCCCGCGCCGATCGACGAGAGGAACCACGAACCGGTTGGAAATCCGGTGTTCGTCCTTGTAGCCGGAGACAAACACCGTCGCCCTTGTCGGTTCCGGTGGAATCATCGCCGCCGTGAAGTACTTGGTCTGGAGCGCTGTCCAGCTGAGTGTTCCCGAGAATTCTTCGCTGGTCTTTTTGCCAAAATCGCCCGGCTTCAGCCGGTGAATATCGTCTCCCAGCTTGATCGATGCTTTGAAGGTCTGCTGGTCGTCCGTGACGTTGGCTTCCGTGCTGCGCAGCCCGGGCCCCATCCCCCACCACACACCCGTGGCCGACGGGAACGCCGTCGACGGGAACCTCACGCCGGTATCGAAATCGTAGCGACCGGGGTAAAACCGGTAATAGCGTTCGATCGTTCTCCCGCGTTCGTCGGCGGACCGAAAAACGATCTCCGTCACCTCCCGTGACGGATCGACGGTGACCGTCGTTCCGTTCAAAAGCGCGTCACCGATACCGCCGCGGTGAGCGGTAAAACTCACATCGCTGAGCGTAAACGACACTCCGGAGCCCTCGATGGTTACGTTCAAGGGACGCGCGCGGGTCCAGTCGTCATCCTGGGGAATCAACTCGACCGGTTCGCCGTTCGTGTCGTACTCGAGGAGTCTGACCGACACGATCTCGGCACCCGTCGTCGAGAGCGTGATTTCATAGAGTGAGGACGCCACCGTAAATTCGACAGCCTGCACCAACGGCGCCGCTGGGAATTCGGAGAGAGGGGCCGGGGCGTCGCCGCCGGTTCCCGCCGGAGACGGAGAGTCCAGATCGACACCGGGTTGCGCCGTCTCGCCTTCGGCGACGGTTCCGGGCACACGCTCGCCCATCATGGCGGCCAGCGAGTCGGCGATCTCCTGCTGTCGCGCGATTTCAGTCTGACGCCGCGCCTTCTGCTCCTTGACCCGCGGGGCGAGATAGAGCGCGTCATATGCGAGGAACAACAAGATCGACGCGACGAAGGCTATCAGTGCGCGCTTTTCCATTTTCATCTTGCGGGGACCCTCTCTGTAATGCTCCCGGGGGGGCTCGCCTCCGCGGAACTCTCTTCGTAATCGGCATCCGACCCTGTGCCCGCCCCGGGCACAGGGTCGAAACCGCCGGGGTGCCACGGGTGACAGCGCGCCAGGCGTTTTGCGGCCAGCAAAACACCCCGGAACGAGCCGTGACGCTCAATGGCGTCCGCGGCGTACCTCGAACATGTGGGATAGAATCTGCAGGCGGAAGGAAGGACCGGCGAAACGACTTTGCGATAAGCCACGATCACCGACCGGAGCAGTGTCTGGGTAAATGTCATTCGATTTCTTTTTTTGGCGCCGGCGAGCGCCGCACACCCCCTCTGGGGGCGTCCGGCCCAGCCGCCGGGGCTGCCGTATATTATGATGGTCTGGACGTCAGGCCGGCGGCTACCATCGCCCTCCCGACATCGTCCACGACCTCGCGCGAGGTCCGGCCCTTTATTCTTGATTTGGCCACCAGGACGATCCAGATGTCTCTATGATTCAATTTTCCCGAGAGGCTCCGGACGGCCTCGCGAAGCAGCCGCTTGGCGCGGTTTCGCTCAACGGCGTTACCCACGCGCTTGCTGGCCACGACACCGAAACACGGACCTTCGCTTTCATCGGGGTTGCGATAATAGAAAACAACGGCAAAATCACCGACCTGCTTCTCGCCTTTGTCGTAGACCTTGCGGAACTGCCCGTTTGCCTTGAGGTTCATGGCCAGCACCGGCGACCGGCTCCATCAGGTCCGGCGGGAGGATTCCCGGGTTTGCGCGGGTCGGATTCCGTACCCCGCGGGTCATCCCGTGACACTCCGCCGACAGGAAGCCGGCCGGCCTGCGGTCAGGCGGTCAGCCGTTTACGGCCCCGCTTACGGCGGCGTTTGAGAATCAAACGCCCGCCGCGGGTACTCATCCGCTTACGGAAGCCGTGATCGCGTTTCCGTTTGATGTTGCTGGGTTGAAAAGTTCGCTTCATGACTATCTTGCTATCTTTATTTCAGGTATGTTAATCCCGCGGGCGGCAAACGCCGCATCCGGCTGCACCGCATGGGGGTTAGCCGCCAGTCCGGCCGGTTCTCATCAATAGACGCAAACGGTGAATGTAGCGTAACCTACGCGCCAAGTCAAGCCGTTTGTGGTGCTTTGCGGTTGGGGTGCCCGGGGTGGATATTCATCAACAAGTTATCCACAGTGGGGACAGGACATAATTCGCTGTCGGGAAACAGATTCTCTTGTTGTCGTGGGCAACTCAATTTTCGACTTGAAGGGATTGCGGGGGATTTGTTAGCATTTGTCCTTGCCAGCTGGGTCTTCATTCTTACAAGTGGTTTTCCTGACAAACTCTGAAATTGCGCGTGTTTTTGTGGACAACTAATCGTTATCAAGACCTCCTCACGCTGCAATTTATTTGTTTTCAACAAGATTCCAGCTTTTCCACAATTGTGGACAGCCATCAACCCCGACAGCCGCAACCACCAGAATTGTCGTAACGACAAGGGGTTTCCGGAAGGATTTCGTAAAGCCGATTTGACAGTCCATAGTTAAGCCGGGGAAGTGAGGAGGGGGCCTGATGGGCAGGGAAAGTATCTCCGGCAGAGGGAGAAAGGGTAAATTCAAATGTCGTATTCCTCCCAGAATGGCGACCTCGACCTGGGAAGGGTCTGGTCCGAAGTGTTGGAAGTTATCAACACGCTCGTCGGTCTCCAGGCGTACGAGACGTGGTTCCTCCCTATGGAGCCGGTCTCGCTGGATTCCGAAAAGGTCACCATCGATTGTCCGAGCAGGTTTTTTGCGGACTTCGTGAGTGAGCACCACCGTGAGCGGGTTGTCTATGCGTTCCACAAGGTTGTCGGAGCCGAGCCCCGGGTGGATTTCGTCAGCACAAACGGTTCTCACGAGGAGCTCATCAACCGGAAATATTCTGCGCCGGTGCCACGGCCGGTTCGCCGGCCGACTCTCCAGCGCAGACCCGGGACCCGGGTAGGCGAGAGACTCACCCCGAAATACCGGTTCGAGGAGTTCGTGGTCGGATCCAACAGCCGTATGACCTTTGCCGCGTGCGAGGCTGTCGCCAGCAACCCGGCCAAGGTTTATAACCCTCTCTTCATTTACGGTGGCGTCGGGCTGGGAAAAACACACCTGATGCAGGCGATCGGGCATTCCGTGATGGAACAGGGTGACGGCGCCCGTGTGCACTACAGTTCGGCCGAAGAGTTCATGAACGAGATGATTACGGCGATCCGTGTGGGTAAGAGCCATGAGTTCCGGGCCAAATACCGCACCGTGGACCTCCTTCTGATCGACGATATTCAGTTCCTCGCGGGCAAGGAAAGCACCCAGGAAGAGTTTTTTCACACATTTAACGCACTTTACGGGGCCGACAAGCAGATCGTGGTCAGCAGCGACCGGCCGCCAAAAGAGATACCCACCCTGGAGGACCGTCTCAGATCCCGGTTCGAGTGGGGCCTGATCACCGACATCCAACCCCCTGATTACGAGACGCGCCTGGCGATTCTGCGCAAAAAGGTGGAAAGCGAGAACGTTTCCATTGCTGACGATGTGCTGGCGTTCATCGCCGAGAGCATAAAAAGCAACATACGCGAACTCGAGGGCAGCCTGATCAGGCTGATCGTCCACTCCGGCGTACACGGAAAAGACATCACCCTCGATATGGCCAACGAGGTGCTCAGGGATTTTGTCAAGTCGACCCCGAAAAAGGTCAAGATTTCAACGATCCAGAAGGTTGTCGCACAGCACTACGGCGTTCCGGTTGATTCCATGAAGTCCAAGATACGTACGGCCAGACTCGCGTTTCCAAGGCAGGTCGCCATTTATCTCAGCCGGGATCTGACCAAGTGTTCGCTGACCCAGATCGGCCAGCAGTTCGGCGGGCGGGACCACACCACTGTGATTCACGCGTGCCACAAGATCACCGATCTGCTCGAAAATGACGTATCTCTCAGAGCCAACGTCACCCAGCTCACTTCTGAATTGTCCTAGTCAGAGCGGCGGGTCCAGGTGCTTATGATCTGCACCCGCCGACTCTCACCGGGGCATTTTTTGTTATCCGGCCGCCTGCCGTTCGGAAGGTGTTTATCTCTTTCAGGACTGCCCACAATCGTGGATATCTATTGTCAATTACCTGTCCAAAACCCTTATTGTGAGCGCATATGGGGATAACCATGGTAGTTTTCACCGCTCTACCCAGACAATTCCCACAACGCGACAATCGGCGTCTGTCGCGTCAACAAGGGCCGGACGGGTGTGTTATCAACAAATCCACACCCCCTACTTCTTCTACTATTTATTCAAATAAATAAAGTAGTAGAACATTACGGGGGGGGGCGTGATTGCCGGTCTTGAAACGCCGGCCCGTTTACCGTATAGTCAGAAAGCTAAATCAAGATAACAATGGCCAGTGCCGTGCAGCGGAGGTACGGGAGTGAAATTAAAGATTGATCAGAAGCATTTACTTAAACATGTACAGGGAATATCCGCCGTTGTTCCGACCAAAACCTCCCTGCCGATACTTTCGACGTTCCTGCTCGAGAGCAAGGGCGACGGTAAAGTGACGTTGACGGCGAACGACCTCGACGTGTCTCTGTCGACCACCATTGAATGCGAAACAGAGGGGGGAGGAAGTGTCGCCATCCCCGGAAAGAAATTTTTTGAGATCGCAAGGTCGCTTCCCGGAGATACTGTAGAGATCGACATCGACGGTGAAAAAATCGGAATCAAGTGCAGAAAGAGCCGGTTTCGCATGGTCGGAAAATCCGCCGAGGAATTTCCAAAACTCCCCGCGCAGAAACCAATCGCAACGTTCAAGATCAAGACCGAGACAATGGAGGATATGGTAACAAAGACCAGTTATGCCGTGTCCAACGATTTGACCAGGCCGTCGTTGTGTGGTGTGTTGTGGGAAATCAAGGCCGGCAACCTCAATATGGTCGCTACCGATGGTCACCGGCTGGCCAAGGTTGAGCTCGAGCAGGCGGTGCCCGAAGTTTCGGCAAATGAGTTTATTGTGTCACCGAAAGCGTTGAATATTCTCCGGTCGCTGGCAGCCGACAAGGAAGAGTTGACTGTGTCGCTGGCCGAAAACCACATTACGTTCGACCTCGGGGACAGCGTTGTTTATTCGCGGCTGCTGGAGGGCCCGTTTCCGGATTACAACCAGGTGATTCCGAAGAAAAACGAAAAGCGTCTCGTGATCAACCGGGACGAGCTGACAGACGCGTGCCGACGCGTTGCTATTCTCTCGAGCGTTGTGACCCACCAGGTCAAGCTCGTCCTCGGTAAGGACAAACTGACCATCAGTGTCAATACGCCGGATGTCGGCGAAGCGGTAGAGGAAGTTCCCTGCAGTTTCGCGGAGTCTCAGATGGAAATCGGGTACAACGCCAGGTATCTTCTCGACATCCTCAAGACGATGGACAGCGAGGATGTACAGTTTCTGCTCGACCGCAATGATAACGCGGGGATGGTTGTGCCTGAAGGCGGGGACGGGAAAATTCGTCACCAGTGTCTTTTGATGCCACTGCGATTGACTGACTGAGGGAGCGCGGACGCCGGTGCGTGTCTCGACGCTTACCACGGAGAAGTTTCGCAACCTGCAGCAAGCGGAAATTTCGTTCGCTCCAGGGGTAAACCTTTTTACAGGAGAAAACGGCCAGGGCAAGACCAACCTGCTCGAGGCCGTTTTTCTGTTCAAGTTCGGACGGTCGTTCCGTACCCATCGCGACGCAGAGATGATTTGTTTTGGAGAGCCATTCTGTCGCGTTGAAACGACCGGCGTATTCGACGACGCCCACAGAGAGAGTTTTTCAGCGACCGTCGAACGAGGAGGCGCCAAAAGGGTCAAGATAAACGGCGAGCCGGTGGGCAAGCTCTCCGATCTCGTCGGGCGGTTTCCGGTCGTGCTTTTCGGCCCGCACGACCTGCGGATGATTACCGGCCAACCGGCGGAGCGCCGGCGTTTCATCGACATGGTCGGCAGTATGACCGACGCGTCGTATCTCCGCTTGCTCAGAGAATACCGGCGAGTCCTCAATCAACGGAACGCAGCGCTCAAATCCCGCGCGTCAGTCCACGAGCGCGAAGTCTGGAACGGAGAACTCGTCGCCAGGGGTTGCGCGCTGGTCCAGAAGCGCCTCGCGCTGACGGCGGTATTGGAAGAACACCTCGCCGCCCACACGTCCGGTCTCGACGCACCGTTCGAATTCTCTCTCGCCTACGATAGTACAGTCCTGAGAGAGAGCCGGTTGGCGGCGGGTGGTGACGAAAACGCCGCACTCGCCGGAATGCAAAGCGTTTTCGAGACCAAACTGATCACCCTCGAACACGAGGAGTTACGCAGGGGAACGACGCTCGCCGGCCCGCACCGGGATGACGTGTCCATCGAGTTGTCGGGCAACGATGTCAGGAAGTTCGGATCGCAGGGCCAGCGGAGGTTGCTCGCCATTCTTCTCAAGCTCGCCGAATTGTCATACCTGGAATCGGAGCTGAGAGAGCGGTGTGTGTTGCTGCTCGACGACGTGTTCTCGGAGTTCGATCGTGAAATTACGGCAAAACTTCAGAGACTCCTGGAGGGCGACCGCCAGGTGTTTGTCACCTCGCCCGTGCCCCTCGACTGGGCCCGGTCGCACGACGTCAGGGTATTCGATGTGCAGGACGGCAGGGTGACGCCGGCGCAGTAAGCTGGCGAAAAAACTATTTTTAACTTATTGTAAAAAAACAACTTAAACACATGGAATCGGCAAAAAAAGCGTTTAAAAACGCTTGTAAACAACGTATATTGGATAGATATGGCGGACCGGAAATTCACAAAAATAGGGGATCTTCTTCCGTCAATTCTCGGCAAGCTCGGACTCGAGCAACGCTTCAAGGAACAGAAAGTGCTCGCGTTGTGGCCCTCGGTCGTGGGCGTTGAGCTCGCGGCGCGGACCGCGGCCACCCGGCTCGACCGCGGAGTGCTCCACGTTCGTGTCGACCACGGTGCGTGGATGCAGGAACTACATTTCATGGAAAAGGAACTGCTGCGGCGGCTCCGGGCGCAGGCTCCAGGCGTGAAATTGAAGAAGATTCAGTTCAGTTCGAAAGACGCGAACTAGACCAGGGAAAGACAACGGATCTATGAAAAAAAGCTACGACTCCAGCAACATCAAGGTGCTCGAAGGACTCGAGGCGGTTCGCAAGCGCCCCGCGATGTACATCGGCAGCACTGATTTACACGGTCTTCACCACCTGATCTACGAAGTAGTCGACAACAGCGTCGACGAGGCGCTCGCCGGTTACTGCACCGAGGTCAAGATGGAGATCGGCAAGGATAACGTTGTGACCGTCACCGATAACGGCCGCGGTATCCCTGTCGATATGCACCCGACCGAACACAAGCCCGCCGTCGAAGTGGTGATGACCACGCTGCACGCCGGCGGAAAATTTGACAACGATTCTTACAAAGTGTCCGGGGGACTCCATGGTGTGGGAGTGTCGGTCGTCAACGCGCTTTCGGCGTGGCTCGAAGTCGAAATCTGGCGGGATGGCAAGACCTACTTTCAGCGCTATGAAGGCGGCGAGCCGAAGACGCCACTCGAGGTACGCGAAGATACCGGGAAGGAGGGAACACGGATCCGGTTTCTGGCGGACGAAGCGATCTTCGGACAACTGGAATTCAAGTTCGAGACTTTGACGCAGCGGTTGCGCGAACTGGCATTTCTCAACAAGGGGCT
>CBDVDJ010000059.1:0-9814 GCA_965372695.1 uncultured bacterium | reverse complement strand
TTCAGGAAATCTTCGGCCCACAGCGCCATGAGATTGTTCATGGTATCGGAGCCGACGCTCTTGATCGAACCGGCCACGCCGGACGTCGGAGAATAACTGGCGAGTTTGGGGTCGACCTTGAGCGCGTCCGCCACAACCAGACCCGACCACAGGATCACGATCGACAGGGCAAAGACAGCCCCCGTGATTATGCCGAGACGTTTAGACATCGGATTCCTCCTCAGATAATGGGATAGAATACGGGTTAGACCATCGTAGTGAATACTAGGGGGCTTTTGTAAAGACCCGATAAAGAGAATATAAAGATTTACGGCGCAGCGACAACAATGCAACCAGTTGTAATTCAACAACTTGAAAGCTCATTGCCCGCGGTCTGGTGTCGTGGCCCGCGGCCTATCGGATGGTCACCGCGTAGGTGAGATGAAACTCGATCACCGTACCCGCCGGGATCGTGACGTGCTGGTCGTCGAAAAACGTCGCAATCGACGCGGTCACCGGCCGCGCGTCGCCCAGAAACGTGAAGGTCCCGTCGTCCTGTTCCACCCCCAGGTAGTCGGTGACGATCGGCTGCTTGTTGCCGGCGATGGTGAGGTCGGACACAACGAGTTCGATCACGGCCCGGTCGTTCGACCGCTTCGGCTTGACGACCTTGCGCACCCGGCAGAAAACGCGCTTTCCCGCGGGCGACAAGGTGACACCGTCGACGACCAGATCCTCGGCCATCTCAGCGAAGAACCGGTCCCCCGCGCTGCTCGTCCGGGTACCGAGCATTTCGGTGGTCTTGATACGGATCGAAGTGGCGGCCGGAATCTGCACGGGCTCCGGTTTGGGCGGCGGAGTGGCGTGGATGGACGCGCTGGAAAAATGGATCGACAGGATCTCTCCGATCGAGAATTCCTGTATCGTGTCGCCTTCGACGTGAAAGAGGACGGTTTGTGAAGTGGCGCTGACGAGTTCTCCCTTGAGGATCCGGCCGTCGAGCAGTTTGAGGATGTGGGCGTGGACAACGAGGGGAACGAGCGCCAGCACGAGTACCAACAAAAACGCGATCGACCTTTTCATATTGGCTCCTCCCGGGCTGATATCGGCAACAATCTTTCCGGCTGCATCGACGGAATGATACCAGCGTCCCCCGTCACTCGTCCACCCGTACGACGAAGTCGCTCGAGGCCCGGTTGATAAACCACTCCGTCTGCCGGGGGAGTGCGGCGGCCAAAGAGAACAGCAGCTCCACCCACCACGAACTCCCGTCCAGCCAGCCCTGGACGCGCGCCGATCGCCGGAACAGGCCGCCCAGACGTTCGCTACACATCCGGTCGTATGCGGACAAGCCGGCGGCCGATACGTCGCCGGTCCCGATAGCCGCGGCGATCGCCTCCGACGCGCACACGGCCGACACCAGCGCGCTGTGGATTCCTTCGCCGGTCAGCGGATCGACGAGCGACGCGGCATCCCCCGCGAGGATGGCACCGTCGAAGGTGTTTTGAAGCGGCCCGGCCGTCGCGTTGGGGAGCTGCCACGAAGCCGTGTTTTCGATCCGGTGCCCCCGGCGAAGGCGCCCGCGGACGGCGGGCGAATCGAGGAAGTCCTCCAGCAGGCCATCGAGCGAATCACCCGACTCGCCGAAACGGTCCGCCCGCACGAGCACCCCCACGTTGGCACGATCCGCCCCCAGCGGAAAAACCCAACCGTACCCGGGGAGTAACCGCCGGTAGAAATAGAACTCGATGCGTCCGGGGAGTGTTTCGATGCCGTCGAGGTAGGCGCGGATCGCGACCGAACGGTGCCGCGCGGATGGCTTAGACCCGGCCCGCAGGGCGCGGGCGATCGCCGACGTGGCTCCGTCGGCGCCGACGACGACCCGGGCCCTGAGTTCGGTATCGCGGCCACCAACCACCGCTCGAACGCCTGTCACGCGGCCGTCCTCGAGAACAGGCGCCCTCACGGCCGCCCGCAGGAACCGGGCGCCCGATTCGATCGCGTGGTCGTGGATGAGGGCATCGAACTCGGAGCGCGGCGCGATCAGAAACCCGGTCCTCCCGCGCCGGGACCGGAGCGTGGCGTCCCAGACCCTCCCGGCCGGTGACCCGAGGCGGATACCTTCTACGTGGTGAAATCCGGCGGCCCTTATCTTGTCACCCATTCCGAGTGACTCGAGGATCTCGACGGAACCCGGGGGGACCCCGTCACCGCAGGTCTTGTCCCTGGGAAACTCCTGCCGGTCGAGCAGCAGCACGTCGAGGCCGCCGCGCGCGAGACCGCATGCGGCCGCCGCCCCGGCCGGCCCGGAACCCACCACGATCACGTCGGCGTCCAAATGTCCCTCCTGGTTTGTCACCACCAGATCACGCGGTCGCAACACACTGTTCGAACGAACGATACTCCATCCGGGCTCGCATGTCACTACCGGCAAAAGAAGGTCTGTCGACCCAGAATTCGCTTGCCTGGACGCGTATCCAGCCGATACAGTCAGTGAATATATTTCAAATATTACCTGCCACATTACAGCGACAGGGAGCATTCAACAGGAGGTGTCGCGCTTGAGAGATTCTACTCATCATCACAAAATCATCATTATCGCGATTGTTTGCGCGATTGCGTTGTCGGCGATTGCCGGTGTCGCTTCGGCCGGCGAAAAAGCAAAATTCAACCTCTACGGTTTTCTCCGCTTCGACATGATGTTCTTCGACTCGCAGATGACCGGCCTCCTGGTGCCGATGTGGGTCAAGAACGAGTACAACGGGAAAATCCCGAAGGACGACTCCGCCTTTACTCTTCACCCGCGTTTGACGCGGATCGGGATGCGCTTCAAGGCGTGGGAAATCGACGACAAGTGGAAGATGGACGCGGGCGTGGAAATCGACTTCCAGAGTTTCGCCGACCCGGTCGAATCACGCGAGCCGATTCGCATGCGTCTCGCTTACGTCCGGCTCCACCACAGCGACTGGCAGTTCATGGCCGGACAGCACTGGGACCTGATCTCGCCGCTCTTTCCCAACGTCAACCTCAACGGCGTCAACTGGAACGCCGGCAACCTGGGTGACCGGCGCGCGCAGGTCCGCGTGACGTTCGCCCCTGCAACCGGTGACGGCGGCAGGATCTACTTCGCCGGGGCGCTGGCCCTCCAGGGCGCGGTAAACGCGTCCGACCTCGACAAAAACGGCGTTCTCGACGGCCTCGACGCCACCTTTCCCCAGCTCCAGGGCCGCTTCGGCGTCAAGCAGCCGCTCGGCAGCACGGAACTCAAGCTGGGCGTCTGGGGACACTACGCCAGGGAAGAGTTCTTCGTGGCGAATTCGACGACGGAGAAGCAGGAGTACGAGGCGTGGAGTGCGGGCGCGGATTTCACGATAAAGATCAAGGAAAAGATCAAGATCCTGGGCGAGTTGTGGACGGGCGAAAATCTCCCCGACGTGCGCGGCGGTATCGCGCAGGGAATCGATCCGATCAACCAGATCGGCATCCGCGCGGCCGGCGGCTGGGGCGAACTCGACTACATTTTATCGAATAAGGTCACGCTCCTGGGCGGCTACACGATCGACAACCCGAATGACGACGACCTCCTCGAAGACGACATGAGGTCGAAGAACCAGATGGCCTACGGCGCGGTGCGCTGGAAACCGTGGGCGGGCAGCTACATGCTCTCGCTGGAGTTCATGCACTGGTGGACGGACTACACGGGCTTCACCGAGACGTCGGAAGCGAACCACGTCGATGTGAACATGATGTACTTTTTCTAGGCGCGGTAAGCGGCATCTTCTATGACAAGGCCCCCCCCGGACATGCCGTCCGGGGGGGGGCTTTCGCGCTACCATATTTATTGCGAAAGACTGCGTAGCGTCTTGAGCTACCATAATTATTGCGAAAGACCGCGTAGCGTCTCGCGCTACCATAATTACTGGGCGAGACGGACGGTGGTCCAGACCTTGATGGGGTCGGGCATGTCGGGGCGCTGAGTGCCGGACGTCCCTCCACCGCCCCTGCCGCCACGGCCTCCTCCCATACCACCGCCGCCGCCCTTGCCGCCACCTCCCATTCCACCACGACTGCCGCCGGCGGCCTGCATCTGTTCGCGCATGGCATCCCGGTCGAATTCCGGGGTCTGGACGCCGAGACTGATGGCGTCGCCGGGCACGGCGCCAATTCCGTACCCGTACTGACCGTCGTTGGTTACGGGCACCATAAATTCGAGGACGAGTCTGCTGGCGTCGGCGGTGGCGGCCATCTCGATGCCATCGACTGTATTTACCGCCGCCCGCCGCCAGTCCGTGTCGTGGGGACCGATGACGAGAAATTCTTTGACCGTTTCGTCGAAAGACTCAACGAGTTTATTGGGGTCCTGCTCGCGCATCATGGCCATCATGTCTTCGACGTCCTCCTGGAGGCCGATAGGAAAACGGAGTCCGAAACGGCGGTTTTCCTCGCCGGCGGGGTCGAACCAGAGGTAGAGACCGGACATGATGATCTGGCGGCGCACGTCGCGGTCACCGACTACGATGACGATGTACATGACGTTCTCGTCGTTGGCGAGGCCGTACGACAGATTGGCGTCCTCGTTGAACCTGAGTATTCCCTGCCAGTCGTCCGTATCGCCGTCAACGGTGATTTCGCGGTCGAGAGCGACGCTCTCGACTTCCTCCGACCCGCACCCGACCACAAGCACTCCCACGAGCACTACGGCCAGCAAACATATGGTTTTCACGCAATGCCTCCTTTGCCCCTTACCTGTTTCGACAACCGGCCGCCCCAAATCTTGCAGTCTATTTCGGACCGGCCGTCCTGTTCCGCATAAAAGAGCGCGGCGACCGATTGGCCGCCGCGCGTCTGATCAGGTCAAAGCAGGTAACGAACGAGGCAGGTTATCCGTTGGTGCCGTTACGCGGGGCCGCGGAGCGTCCCACGAGCTACGATACGTTTGCGAGAGGGGCTGCGTAGCGTCCCACGAGCTACGACACGTTTGCGAGAGGGGCTGCGGCACCGACGAGCTCGCCGTGCGGAACGTCCGGTTTCGTGATCGAGCCCGCGATCTTGTTCTTCGCTTCCATCCACTCCAGCATGTCCTCGCGATAGCGCGTGAGGAAGTAGCTGATGGTTTCCACACGGATCTTGATAGAGCCCGACGGCTTGTTCTCGTCCAGATCCTTGAAGTTGAAGTACGGCGTGCCCGAGCACTCGATGATCTCCTCGATCGTCGTGTAGATCGGCGCGTCGTGACCACACTTGAAGTTCGAAAGCTCCAGTGCGACGAGGTTCGGGTGCCGGGCCGTATACTTCGCCGCCCATACCTTGCGGTTCGTGTTCTCGCTGTACGCGTTCTTCCACACGTCACGGATGTCTTTGGGCGTGGCGATATCACCATCGCGGACTTCTTCGCCGAAGAGCCGATCGAGGATGTCATCGTCCATCGGCAGGCTGTCCTGCGTGAAAACAGGGTAGCCCAGCTTCTGGAATTCCACCATGATGTCGTGGTTGATGCCCGGGTCGTTGTGATACGGACGGCCCAGGACCACGATTCCCAGTTTGTTTTCCTTTTCTATCTTTTCCAGTGCTTCCCTGCCGACGCGCCGCATTTCGTTTTCGAAGCGGTCGAGGGCGTCGAAGCCGGCTTCCACGGCACGCTGATTCTCGCCGCGCGTCAACCCCAGAATATCCTTGAACGCCAGAAACATCTGCCGCGCGAACAGCCGTGGCTGGGCGACGTTGACCATCGGGTCCAGGTAGGTGATCCCCTTCTCGGCGAACAGGTCACCTTCTTTGGTGAAGGCAGCTTTCACCGTTTCCGGCGACGCCGTCACCGTCGGGCAGGCCCGGCAGCCCTGCGTGTGATCGAGTTCGCTTCGCAGGTCGTCGATCATCGGAAAGAATATATAATCGAGCGGCTTCTTCGCGTGCTTTTTGTAGATCAGGTTGTGCACGTGCGGGAGTGCGAGCTTGCTCGGGAAACACGGGTCGATCGACCCTCGTTTGGCGCCTTCCTTGTAGAGCTCCTCTGTGGAGAAGTCCGAGTACACCAGATTCCGCGGCGGCACTCCCAGACTCTCGAAGTATGCGCTGAAAAGCGGGTTCGTCGAGTACGCGTTCAGCACCCGCGGGATACCGATCCGTATCGTTTTTCGTTTCTCGACCAGTTCTGCGCGCCGTTTCTGCTCGGGGGTAATGCGAACCTTCGGGGGCGGGTCGGCGACGATCTGCGGTTTGAGGCTCTTGAATACCGCTTTCGCAGACGCCGACATCAGGTTGGGGCTGGCGCCGAGCGCTGCGTCGAGCTCCTTTTTGATCACGCGCATCGCGTCGACGTCTTCGACGAGTCCCTTTTCGCACGAGTTACCCACAATGAGCCTGCGTGCGCCGGGTACGAGCGGCACCGTCGACTTATGGCTGCCCTGCGCGGACAGCTCGGTGTCGACTTCGCCCTGGTGGTGCTCGTGGTGGCCGATTTCCACGTCGATGAAGGTGCGCAGACATTCGTTCTTGCAGAAGTGACAGCGCGTCGATTCGCTCGTCGTTGTCGTGTAGCTCACGTGCGCCGTTGCATCGAGGCCGATGAAGGACGTTACACGGCCATTTTCGGCCAGCCGCGCCGCTTCCAGCGCAGCCCCGATGGCGCCGCTCTCGCCGCAGTGCTTGTGCACGATCACTTCGGGTTTGACGCTCTTGCCGCGGTAACGCGACTCGATGAAGTCGACCTGCGCCTTGACGGCGGCCAGGTTACGCTGCGTGCCGCCCTGCAGGACGAAGCGCGTCCCCAGCTTGGCCAGATTCGGGATCTGTGCGACGTAGAGCCAGATGTTCTTGGGCAGCACGTTGGCGAGACCCGCCATGATTTCCGACGGGCTCCACCCCTGGCGCTGAAAGTCCACGATATCGGACTGCATGAATACCGCGCAGCCGTAACCGAAGTTCGGCATTGCTTCCGCTTCGAAAGCCGTTTCGGCAAACTCTTCGATGGGAATGCCGAATCCGCCCGCCGTACTCTGGAGGAAGTAGCCGTTGCCCGCCGAACACTGGGTGTTCAACTTGAAGTCTTTTACCGATCCATCCCTGAGCG
This sequence comes from uncultured bacterium, assembly GCA_965372695.1. Taxonomy (GTDB): domain Bacteria; phylum Krumholzibacteriota; class Krumholzibacteriia; order WVZY01; family JAKEHA01; genus CBDUWU01. The sequence goes on along the minus strand of CBDVDJ010000059.1, from coordinate 2,766 downwards.
CCATGATCTTGATGTCCTGGCCGCCCACGTCGCAGATCACGTCGACATTGTCGTAGTAGTGGAGCGCCGATTCAGCGTGCGCGACAGTCTCCACGATGGCCGCGTCGGCACCGAGCACGTCCTTGAGTATGTCCTTGGCGTATCCCGTCGTGCCGACGCCGATGATTTTCAGCGAGGCGCCCTGCGACTCGACCATTTCGCGCAGTTCGGCCAGTACCTCGACGGTATCCTCGATCGGGTTGCCCTTGGACAGCTGGTACGCCTTGGACAGGACGTCCTTGTCGCGGTTCGTCAGGACAGCTTGGGTCGACGTCGACCCGCCATCGACGCCCAGGAACCCCTCCACCACTTCACCCGGTTCGAACTTCGCCGCTTCGAACGGCTCCGGCCGATAGCGGTCCCTGAACGTTTCGAGCTCTTCCGGCGTTTTGCTCAGGCCCACGGGACTGCCGTCGCGGTTCGCCTTGCGGCCTTCTTTTATATAGCTGTCGAGGTGGCTTAAGCCCCGGTATACGCCAACTTCTTCGGATTCGTCCCTGCCGAATTCCACGGCGCCGAGCGCGGCAAAATACTGCGCGTTCTCGGGCACTTTGATGAGGGACTTCGGATCGACGCCTTCCGGCAGCGGGAAATCCCTTTCTTTCCACACGAGAGGGATGTTGTGCTGCCACGCTTCGCGCATTCCGCGGATGTAGCAGTTGGGGCCACCGAGTAATAACACGTGCGGCCGCAGCGTGTGTCCGCGGGTGAGCACGCTGAGGTTCTGGCCGACGATGGCCTCGAACAGGCTCGCCATCAACTCTTCGCGGGGAATCCCCTGTTTCTGCAAACCGTTGATATCGGTCTCGGCGAAAACACCGCACTTGCCGGCAACCGCGTGGAGCTTGACTCCGTCGTAGCCCTGTTCAGCCAGTTCGGCGGCCGGAATGCGGAGCTTGGCGTTGATCTTGTCGATCACCGCACCCGTGCCCCCGGCGCATTTGTCGTTCATGCTCGGGATCTTCTTCTTGCGACCGGTCTCGGGGTCTTCCTTGAAGACGATGATCTTGGCGTCCTGACCGCCCAGCTCTATGACCGACCCCGCTTCGGGGTGCAGCTTTTCGATGGCGAGACAAACGGCGTTGACCTCCTGCACGAACTTCGCACCGATGTGCGAGCTGAGCCCCATGCCGCCGCTGCCCGTAATGAACGCGCGGATTTGGTCATGCTCCGTGTCGTCGGGGAGATCCGCCTCGATCCGCTGCAGGAACTCGAGCACCATTTCCGGCTGCCTGGTCTCGTGGCGCTGGTAATCCTGCCAGAGGATCTCGTCGGTTTTCGCGTCGACGACCACGACCTTGACCGTCGTCGACCCCACGTCGATGCCAAGAAAGTATCTGATATCACTCATTACGTCACATCACTCCGTGTCAATAACTCCGGCCGCCGCTCAGGCGACCCTGGCCGTCCGGTGTCCCTCGGCGTCCATTCTGGACGCCACGTGCAGCACGAAACTGGCCGCCTTGCCAACGACGCCTTCTACATGAGGCACGTTGTACGTCGGCCGCTTCAGTTCCGGATGAGCGTCGGCATACGCACGGAGTTCGTCGAGGGTGCGGCCCGACTTTTCGAGCGCTTCGGCGAATTCCTGGCGGGCCTTGGCCCGCGCGTTGCCCAGCGCCATCTGCACCCGGCTGTGCGCATTGATCTCGCCCTCGCCGGACGTTTCAATCGGGAGAAAGATCATGTCCTTGTGGTGCTCCATCACGGCGGCCTGCACGCCGTCGGACTGCGTGCTCGGCATGCAGCCAAAAGGCTTGAGACTCAGCACCATGTGACAGATGCCCTTGTTGGTGTAGTAGATGCTCTTTGCGACCTCGAGATGGCCTTCACCGCCGCCGGCACGCGTATTGTAGTAGGGGTGCGCGACCCGTTGCAGGTTGTACTGGCAGACGAGTTCGTGCAGCATTCCCGCGCCGAGCGCTTCCTGAAGGCGGTCGTACTCGCGCTTGTAGATCCGTTCGGCGAGGTTGATCTTCTCGACTTTTTTGCGGTAGTTGAATTCAGTCGCCAGACGTTTGTCGAACCTCCACCACGGCGTTTCTTTCTCACCCTCGACGAGGCCCTTGCGATCGTTCAGCGACTGTTTGTACTGGTGGATCATGTACATGATCCACGTACCGATCGGCTCGACGATCACCTCGGCGCCTTCGCCCTCGAGGAACCTGAACATGTTGAAGTTGCCGTCACCCTCGGTGGTCTGCGCCCAGAACTCGCCGGTGATCTTCACGATCGGCTTGACGCGAAAACGGTCGACCTCGATGGCATCGAACCGGTCGCGCACCTGACGCAGGGCGTCCAGGTAATAGTCCGTCGTGATCTGTTCCCTGAATTTCAGGAGATACTCGGTCTTGTCGCGGAGTTTTACCGCGTCGAGCGTCTTGCCCCAGGCGCCGTTCACCGTTACGCTCTTGTGGTCGCGGAGGACATCGTGGAGATATTGGCGCGCCCAATCGAGCGTCTCGTCGGTCTTGCCCTCCTCGATCTCGTACGGCCGGATCATGTACGCGACTTCGTTCAGGATATCTCCCATGTTCATTCCGTTGAGCATGGCGAGAAAAAAATCGAGATTCATCTCGAGTCCCGCCTTTACGTCTTCCTGCGACAGCCCCTTGGACTGCTGGAACAGCATGACGCGGAAATCATCGAATCCCGAATTCCGGAGCGCGATCCGGTATTCCGATTCGGACATTCCGAACCGGCACGGTCCACTCGCGCCGGCGGTGA
>CBDVDJ010000058.1:0-9876 GCA_965372695.1 uncultured bacterium | reverse complement strand
GCAGTATCCTTGTAATTACAAATTACTATAAATAAACGCGGCCGCCGGAGCAACTGTACCCGGCGGACGCGTTCGCGTATCCGTGCCGTTCGCTCGACGTCGGGCCTACCGCTCCTCGATCTCGACTTCGTACTCGACCTCGCGCTCGCTTTTGGCCAGTTTCTCCATCAGGAAGTCGATGGCCCGTTCGAGCTGGACGTCCCGCCCCGCCTGTTCCATTTCGGGTGGACTCTCGACCAGGATGTCGGGCTGGACCCCGCGGCTCTCCATCATCTCCCCGGTACTGATTTCCCACAGACCGGTGTGCGTCCTCCGTATCGCCCCGCCGTCGACGAGACGATACGTCGACACGGCGATCACAAAGCCGAGGGTCGGCACACCGATCAGCGTCCCCAGCCCCCGTTCCTTGACGGCGCTGGGAAAGACCTCGGCGTCGGAAAACGAGTACTCGTTGATCAGCACGACGACATCCCCGTAGAAGCCCTCGTCGGGACGCGGGACCGCCGACTTGTTCCTGGTCTTCTCGATATGATACGGGCGCCGCTCCAGGTAATCAATGATTCGTTCGTCAATATTTCCGCCGCCGTTGAAGCGTACGTCGATGATCAACGCCTGCTTGTAGCGGTATTTCTCGAATTTTTCCGTGAATTCGCGCCAGCCGGTACCCGACATGTCGGGCAGGTGCATGTAACCGATCTTGCCCTCGCCGCGCTCATCGACCAGCTCATTCCTGCCCCCCAGCCAGTCCAGGTACCGCAGCTTCTTGTCGGTGTAGAGCGGCTTGAACGTGGTTTCCCGGGCCCCTTTCATCGAGGGCTTGTCGTTGGTCGCGATGGTGATCTTGTTGCGCGTCTTGTCCTTGAGGTACTTGTAGAAGTTCTCGTTGGGCTCGAGCTCGTGGCCGGCGACGGCGACGAGGTAGTCCCCCTCTTCGACTTTCGCGTAATCGGCGGCGAGCGGAGAGCGGTTGCGTGTGCTCAGCAAGTCGCCCTCGTAGATCCGCGCAAAACGGACGTAACCCGATTTCTCATCGAGGACGAGCTTCGCACCCAGCGAAGCGGTGGACACGCGCCGCGCCGTTTCTCCATAGTCCCCTCCCGAAGCGCCCTGGTGCGAGGCGTTGAGCTCGCCCACCATCTCGTTCATCAGCAGGTTCAGTTCGCGCCGCGACTTCACGTGCGGCAGAAGCCCCCCGTAGTACTCCTTGACCTGGTCCCAGTCGACGCCGTGGAGGTTCTCGTCGTAGAAGTGGTACTTGACCACGCGCCAGCTCTCGTCGAAGATCTGGTTCCATTCGGCGGGCCGATCGAGACGCATCCGCGTCTTGCGCTTGACACTCACCTTGGTCTTGCTCTTCTTGCTCTTCGACGCGGTGGTCGAGGTCTTCTTCGCCACCTTCTTCCCCACTTTGATAATGTGGAAATCACCATCGTAGTAGGCGAGCTTCTTTCCGTTGGCCGCCAGGCCGTAGGTGACGATTCCAGAGGCGATTTTTTCACTCTTGAGTTCCTTGATGTCGAGCGCGTACAGGTTGTAAGACGGACCGAAGAACATGATCCGATTGGGCCGAATGAGATAATAGTAATACCGCTCGGTGGCCTGGATGTTACGCGGCGAAGGGAACGTCTTGGGCACCTTGCGCAGGCGCGCCTCGATACCGTCGAAATCAATGGTGGTCTCGACATTCTTGTCTTTCTTCTTATCCTTCTTGCTTTTTTTACCCTTCTTGTCGCCGTCTCCGTCTTCGTCGTCCTCATCGCCGTTTTCATCGGCGTCCTCGTCCTCGTCCTCGTCATCTTCGTCCTCGTCGCCGTCCCCGAGCTCCTCATCGTCTTCGAAAACGAACGGCTCCTCTTCCTCCGGTAACAAGCTGATACGGGAGAGCAGCGCCGTGCCGCCCATGCGGTCGGTGACGAGAAGGAGATACTTGCCGTCGGGCGTAAATGTCGGTTCGTAGTCGTCACCGAGGTCTCGCGTTACCTGGCGGCTCTTCTTGTCCTTGGTGTCGTAGATATAGACGTCGCGGTTCCGGTTGCGTTCCGCGTAGTCGTAGGCCACCCAGCGTCCGTCGGGAGACCACGAATAGGACGTGATGTCGCGGTGTTCGTTCTTCGCGATCGTGGTATTTTTGCCGTTGTCGATGTCGAGCAGGTGGAGCGCATTGTCGTTGGTTGTATAAAGGACCTCGTCGCTCTCCGGCGACCACGTGAGTCCATCCTTGAATTGTCCGCTGGACGTCAGTTCCCGTTCCGGTTCCTTTCCCATCTGGTCGACGAGGTAGACTTCGTCGTCGCCGGTCCGGTCGGACACGTAGACGATCCACTTGCCGTCGGGTGACCACGACGCTCCGTGGTCGCGCGCGCCCGGCGAATTGGTCAGATTTCTCACGTCGCCGTGCTCGGCCGGCGCGGTATAGATCTCGCCCCTCGCCTCGAACACGATCCGTTTGGCGTTGGGGGAGATATCGAAGCTGCGGAGAAATTCGAGCGGGTCGACGTGGGTGATCATGTTGATACGGTCGTCAACGTTGGCATAAACGACGACTTCCCGCGATTGCCCTGTGGCCGTGTCGAGGACGCGGAGTCTCGCGTCCTGCTCGAACACGATGCGCGAGCCATCGGCGCTCATCGAGGGCCACTGGACACCGCGCTTGTCAAAATTCGTAACCTGGGTGATATCGCCACCCGCCACGTCGTAGTAGAAGAGGTTCGACACGTCGTCGCTGCGGTCGGAAACGAAATAAATCCTGTCCCCCGTCCACATCGGCCACGAATCGTTACCGTCGTAGTCCGTGACCCGGCGAAATTCCTTCGAGTCGAAGGTGTATATCCACACGTCGTGGTTGATGCTTCCCTTGTACCGTTTCCACCAGTAGAAGAGGTTGGGGTGGCGGTTGTAGGCGATCTGCTTCCCGTCGGGCGAGAACGACGCGAGACTCGCCGTACCGAGGTCGTATTCGACCGGGAAGCCGCCCTCGAGCGGGACCTTGAAGAGCTTCGAGGTGAACCATACGAACGATTCGCGCCGCGACGAAAAAACGACGTTTTTCGAATCCGGCGTCCACCCGACCGGTTGACCGGCCGACGTGTGGTACGTCAGCTGGTCGGGCAGGCCGCCGCCGGCGGGCATGACGAATACGGCGCCCCGGTTCTCGTTGTAGTCGGCTGAAAACGCGATCCACTCGCCGTCGGGCGAAAAGTGCGGGTAGTCCTCAACACCCACGTGGACGGTCAAGCGGCGGGCGGTCCCACCCTCCTCCGGCACCTGCCACAGGTCGTTCTGATAGGAAAAGACGATCTGTCCGTTGTTGATGGCCGGATGCCGCATGAGGCGGACGGGGTCTCCCGTAGCGGCCGACAGGCCGACAGGGGTCAGACAGATACACACGATGGCCAGCAGGACCATCCCAGGGGTAAGTTTGCTCATTGGAGCCCTTTCATTTCATTATGTCCGGGATGTGGTTCGATGATACAGAGAGCCATCGTCCCGCCCGTACGCCACGTACTCGTAATACGCGGGGAGGCGCCCCTTTTCTGGACGCCTCCCCTGTCGAAACAGACACCACACCGCTCAGCGCAGCAGAACCATCTTCCGGGTCTGCGTGCCGGCGCTGGTCGTCAACCGGTAGAAATAAATACCGGAGGCCAGGCCCTGCGCATTGAAGCGGATGGTGTGGTCTCCCGCTTCCATGCTCTGGTTCAACACCGAGGCGACCCGCTTCCCGCTGACGTCGTAGACGTCGAGCGTTACGTGGTCATCCGCCGGCAGCGTGATCGCTATCGACGTCATCGGGTTGAACGGGTTGGGAAAGTTCTGCCCCAGCGTCCAGGGCAGGCTGATCGGGTCGCCGGCCGCCGTCACCGCGTCGTTGTGACGGTAGAGCGCCTGCGCGTCGTCGACTCCGATCCAGACGTTACCCCCGGGACCCTGCCAATGTACCGCGTTGATATCGTTAGTAGAGGATATCAGCGTGGGATTGGCCGCTGTCCACGTGGCCCCGCCGTCTTCCGTATAGAAGAACGTCTGGTCGTCGCCGCAGATCCAGCCCTGATCCGGAAATTCCGGATAGCGGAACTCGACATCCATCAGCGTTTTCGTCGTCAACGGATTGTTGGTCTCCGTCCAGTTGACACCGCCGTCGGTCGTGTGGAGCACGGTCCCCGCGTCGCCGACGATCCAGCCGTCGGTGGCGCTGACCATGTGGACTTCCTCGAGGTCGGGATTGCTGCCCACGACACCGGTGAAGTTGGCCCAGGTCCAGTTGGCGCCGCCGTCGGTCGTGTAGACGAGAGCGGTGTCGTCACCGCAGACCACGCCGATCGACGGATTATCCGGCGCGAACGAGATGCTGTTGAACTGCAGGTTGGTAGCCGTCGAGTCGTTCCAGATGACGTTGAGAGTCTGGCCGCCGTCGTCGGTGTTCCAGATGGTCTCCTGGCTGTTGATCTCGCCGACGAGGATGCCGTTACTCGCGTCGAACCACCACATCTTGTAGATGCCGTCCTTCGAGCTGATCGAGTGCGCCAACTGCGTCCACGTGTACCCCGAATCGGTCGACTTGCACAGGTACCCGTTGCTGCCGGAAGCATAGTAAATACCGCCGCCGACGTTCTGAATGTCCTTGAATCCCGCCGACGGCGCAAAGTTCTCGGGCGAAATAACCGTGAACTCGTAGCCGCCGGTGGGCACGCCCGTGTTGTCCTGGAAGAGACGGATCATATTGCCGTTGGCCCCCGCGAGCAGAGTCTCGTTGCTCATGTCGTGGGTAATCGCCTGCCAGCCGGCAAAGCCGCTACCGGGGTGGAACTCGAACGCCCAGGTGACGCCTCGATCGGTCGACACGGCGAGAGTGCCCTCGTCACCGCCGCAAATCACCCGGTCGGTCCCGGGCACCGTCGCCGCGAAACGGGCGTCCTCACCCGTGAACGCCTGCGTCGTGGTCCAGGTCGAGCCGTTGTCGGTGCTGTGGAGGATAATCCCCGCCGAACCGGCGCCGCCACCCGTCAGGATGACCTCGCCATTGTCGAATGTGGCCAGGCCGTACCCGTAGCCATACGTGGCCCAGTGGTAACCCATCGGGTCGGGCGAAGCCCAGGTCTGGCCGCCGTCCGAAGTGACAATAATAATTGTCGGCTGCGGACCGATGAGCGATCCCCAACCGGTCGCCACGCCGTTTGAGCCGTCGATGGCGACGATGCCCTCTATGTCGGACCTCGTGTAGGGATACATACCCAGGTCGACCGCCGCCGCCGTCCAGTTGACGCCGCCGTCGGTCGTATACATGATACCGGCACCGTCGATGGCCGCGTAACCATGTGTCGCCGAAGAGAAACTCAGGTCGTTGATGTCGTCGGTGGCCGCGTTGGTCGTGGGCGGAACCCACGTGACGCCACCGTCGGTCGTGATGAAGACGGTACTGGCGTCACCTCCCATCCAGCCATTCAATCCGATGAACTGGACCGCATTGAAGTCACTGCCCGTGAGCAGTCCGCTGCTCGGGTGCAGAGTCCAGGTCGATCCGTCGGTGGTCACACACATGGTACCGTTGTCGCCAACGGCCCAGCCGGTGTTCGCGTCCAGGAAGAACACGTCGAACAGCGTCAATGTCGTGGGTGAAGTTTGCTGAACCCACGTGTCACCGCTATCGGTGCTCTTGTAAATCATACCGCCTCCGCCGACCGTATAACCGACAGTGGACGTCGGGAAATGGGCGCTGTAGAACACAGCGTCCATCTCGAACTGATAAGCATAGTTCCACTGGGCAGAAGACGGGACAGCCAGGAGCATGACAAGCGCAACGCAGACTACTATTGATGCGACTCGCATGACTGCCTCCTTTATTGATTACTAATGTCTGGTAATCCAGGGTCGATTTAGTAGTCTTAGTGTCCCGATGATCACCCCCTCGACAAGCCTCCGGCACGTAATTCGCTGGTGCTTGGAAACGCAACTAGTCCATTAAACCAGTTATCCAGACGGCGCCGAAGTAGGCCTCCCTCTCGGCGTCGAAATTCTGCTTTGTATCCAGGTTGTATCCCATCATCACGTCGAAATCCCAATAGCCGGTGCGGTACTGAAAGCCGGCGGTAAACCGGTAGCGGTCGGTATTCGCCGGCAGCTTCAGCCAGCGGTCGACCAGGAAATCCGTGTATTCGAACCCGGCGCGCACGTAGTGGACGTCCCTGATCGAGTGTTCGAGCCCTATCCGCCCGACGTTCGACGAGATCTTCGCCTTGCGGACGAGCCCGGCGCCGTGGTCGAACACTTCGATCTTGTAGTGGCTCATCACGTATTCCAGTGACGCCAGCAGCCCCAGCGGCTGGATCGGCCACGTGATCCCCCCGCCGGCGGAATTGAGCGTCAGCGGGTTCTCGTAGAGCACGACGTCGTCGTAATCGGGCCGCATCCCCCACGAGTCGTCTTCCATCCGGTGCAAACGCACACCCACCGTCCACGGAAAGAGTCTCATCCGGTAGCGCGCGATGACGTCGGCTTCGTAAACCGTACTCTGCCACATACCGCGGACGAGGCGTTTCGTGCTCCCGTACTCGATCTCGGTTTCCCTTTCGCTGAAGGTCGCCTGCACGCCGACCTGGAGGCGGTCGAACATGAAGAAATTCTGGGCGCCGACTTCGTACCCCTTGAGCACCTCACGCGCCGTACCCGATCCGATCGTGTAGACATCGTAGACGACGTCTCCGTAGCGGCGGTAGATGAGGTTATCGTACCCTTCTTCCGTCGTGTCGAAAGCGGTGCGGTTCTGCGTCCTCACCGGCCGCGCGATCACGCCGATCGCCCACTTCGAACCGAGCTCGACGATGGCGCCGAGGTTGGCCATGAAATGGTCGTGGATGATCTCGGGGCGGGTGTACGTGTCCTTGAGCCCCGAGGAGAGGTCGTAGTCGAATCCGGCGCCGAAGTAGAGCCAGCTGGCGAGCCGGAGCGAGTAATCGACGCGCATCGTCGGGCCCGTGTACTCGAAGGTTCCCGTCGTCGCGTCGGTCATATAGAAGGGGTCGTTGTACTGGTCGCGCTCGAGCGAGTTGGGCACTTCCTTCTGCGTCTGCCGGTCGTAGTGGATCGCCCCCTGGATGACGTGCCGGTCGCCGAGGCGCTTGAGCCCCGACGCGCCCAGGCGCAGATCGTTGACTTTCTTGGGGTCGTAGTCGCGCTTGAGGAGGCCTTCCTCGTATCCGAGGCCGAAGTGGAACCGCTTCCACGAACGCTCGTAGTCGCGGAGCAGGTAGGCGGCGTTGCGGCCGAAGTCATACGGGTTGACGCGCGTGTCCACGTCCTCGAAGGCGATACGGGCGTTCCCGAGCGTCATGACGCGTAGTTCGTTCGCGCCCGCAGGGTCCGCCGCGCCGTGAAAGGCGACGGCGAGGAACACCAGCAATGTCGCTGCGAACCGCGTCCGCGTCCGCGCGCTCATCTCGACCCTCCCCACAAAAAGCCCGGCTTCCCAAGGATGGCCGACCACCCCGGCGTCGGATCGGGAAGCAGGATAAAGTCGAACGAGGAATCGTTCGTGTCGAGCCCCAGTTCGCGGCGCTCGGTGGACTGTCCGCTGTACTTGGTGTTCCCCAGCCCGGCGAAGCCGGCGTCGACCCGCCTGGTGAGTTCCTTGGTCGACGTCGTACTCGACGCGTACTCCACCCCGTCGATGAGTTCGTCGAGAGGTATGAGAATATGGAGCCTGCCCGGTTCGAACTCGAAGAACTCGAGCCCCTCGCCCGTGGCGAGGACGACGGCATTGTGACTGAGGTTGATCAGGTAGTCGGAGCCGCTCGTGGGGCGCAGCCGCGTGAGGTTGGGCACGTGGGGGTTGTCGTAGTCCGACCCTATCGGGTTGAAGCACTCGAAATCGGCGTCCGAAAGGTCGACGCTCTTGGCGTTCCACATGGTGTGGTCGATCGCGTCCGAGGCGATCACGACGAACTGGCCCGGCAGCATCGGATAGTCGCGCCCGGTCGTCGGCGTCCCGGGAAACTGGTAGGCGTAGAGGGCACGAACAAAGTCGACCTCATCCTGGTCGGGAAAGTACGTCTGGTACTGGCGGGTGAGGATCATACCGTCGAGGTAGAACGTGTCCTGTGAGGCGTTATAGAGCTCGACGAACTGTCCGTAAAAATAGTACGACGAATAGTCCGAACCCGTGTAGAAGATCTCGTTGATCATCAGGTCGCTGGCCGTGATGAGGTTGACCATCACGGTGTCGTCCTTGCTCTCGAACCCGGCCAGCTCGAAGTCACCGCCGCCGGTGAACACCTTCTTGTTGTTCTCCAGGTAAATGACGCGGCGGGCGAAGATGTCGTATTCCCCCGACACGAGACCTTCGAACGACACCCTGCCCTCGGCATCGGTATAGGCGAGGATGTTGAGCTCGTGGGTGCGCGACTTGAGGCTCACCTCGGCGCTGTCGAGTGGCGACGGCACGCCGGCCACTGTACCCGGGAAGATCCCCGACGAATCCACTACAACCACGCTGACCACCCCGTCGCCGTCGGGGGTGACGGGCATTTCCCGTGCGCACGCGCCAATGAAGGCGGCGAGCGTGACCGCCATCAGGACCAGGATCATCGTATAGAAACGGCCCCGCGCGTTCATTTCAACCCTCCCCATAACGAACCCGGCTTCCCGCGCACGGCCGACCATCCCGGCGTCGGGTCGGGCAGGAGCACGAAATCGAACGAAGAATCATTGGTGTCGAGCCCCAGTTCGCGGCGCTCGGTCGACTGACCGCTGTACTTGGTACATCCCAGTCCGGCGAAGCCGGCGTCGACCCGCCAGGTGAGCGCCTTGGTCGACGACGTATTCGACGCGTACTCGACGCCGTCCAGAACCTGATCGATCGGGATGAGAATATGGAGTCTGCCTGGTTCGTACTCGAAGTACTCGATTTCCTCTCCCCTGGCGAGGACGACAGCGTTGTGGGTGAGGTTGATCAAGTAGTCGGATCCCGTCGTCGGGCGCAGCCGCGTGAGGTTGGGCACGTGGGGGTTGTCGTAGTCCGACCCCATCGGGTTGAAGCACTCGTAGTCGGCGCCCGACAGGTCGATACTCTTCGAGTTCCAGATCGTGTGGTCGATCGCGTCCGAGGCGATCACGATGAACTGGCCCGGCAGTATCGGATGATCGCGCCCGGTCGTCGGCGTCCCGGGAAACTGGAAGGCGTAGATGGCGCGGACGTAGTCTACCTCGTCCTGGTCGGGGTAGTACGTCTGAGACTGGCGGGTAAGGATCATGCCGTCGAGGTAGAACGTGTCTCGTGAGGCATTGTAGAGTTCGACAAACTGGCCGTAGAAGTAGTAAGACGAATAGTCCGATCCCGTGTAGAAGATCTCGTTGATCATCAGGTCGCTCGCCGTGATGAGGTTGACCAGGACGGTGTCGTCCTTGTTCTCGAATCCGGCCAGCTCGAATTTGCCGCCGCCGGTGACCACCTTCTTGTTGTTCTCGAGGTAGAACTCGCGGCGGGCGAAGATGTCGTAATCCCCGGAAACCAGCCCGTCGAACGTGACCCTGCCATCGGCGTCCGTGTACGCGAGGATGTTGAGCTCGTGGGTGCGCGACTTGAGGGTCACCTCGGCGCTGTCGAGTGGCGATGGCACGCCGGCCACTGTACCCGGGAAGATCCCCGACGAATCCACCACGACCACGCTGACCACCCCGTTGCCGTCGGGGGTGACGGGCATTTCGCGCGCGCACGCGCCCATGACGGCGGCAACCAGGATCAATGTTATCAGAATGTCACGTTTCATCTCATCACCCGGCCCTAATTGAACAGCCGGTTCAGTATCACGCTGAACTCGACGCCGTAGAAAATATCGTGGTTACGCGTCCGATAAAACCCGTTCCGGTCGACATAGAACGCCG
>CBDVDJ010000057.1:0-9891 GCA_965372695.1 uncultured bacterium | reverse complement strand
ACCCAGTCGCTCGACGACAGGCCGAGATAGTTGTTCGCGCAGAAGTTGATGACCTCTCCGCCTCCCACCGATATGGCCGCGTCCTGGGGGCCGAGGATCTCGCGCTCGTCCTTGTAGAGACCACCCTCGCGGATGCCCTCGAGTTCTTTTTCGATGATTTCCTTCAACGGACCCAGCATGTCCGGGTACCTCCTACCATTTGAGCAATATTTTGGGGTGAGTGGTGATCTTCTTCTCGAACTTGACGGGGTTGTAGCTCTTCATGTCGAGGACGGTTCCGCGGCCCTTCTTGAGCATCACTTCCCATATCTTTTTCTGGATGTGGTTGTCCTTCGACTCGAGCAGGTTCTTCGTAATCTCCCACGTCTCGAATATCCGCCGTCCGATCACGTTCTTGATCGTGGTTCCCTTGACGATTACCCGTGAAAAATTCTCGATCTGAAAGTCACCGCCGCGGATCCCGAACAGCACCACTTCGCCGCCGCGGCGAACGGCCTGCAACGCGTTGTTGACCGACGAGTTGAATCCCGCCATCTCGATGCACACGTCGACGCCGTCGGCGCGCACCATACCCTGGATGGCCTCAACCACTTCGGGGTCGGACCGCCAGCCGTCCTTTTTGGGGGTGAACTCGACGACCTCGTCGGCCCCGAGCTCGAGCGCCACCTTGGCGTTATGGGGGTCGGGTTCGACGCCGATGATGCGGCCCGCGCCCATCGCACGCGCGATCATGATGGCGAACTGGCCGATGGCACCGGTGCCGAAAATCGCGATGTTCTTGCCGCGCAGATCGGAAACGGAACAGGCGTGCACCGCGTTGCCGAACGGCTCCTGGATGGCGCCGATCTCCTTGCGGATCTTCTTCGTGTCCGTCGGCCATAACGCCCGCGCCGGAAGCTTGATGTACTCGGCAAATCCGCCGTCGATGGATATGCCGAGTATCTTCTCGTTGGTACACACGTGCGTCTGGCCGATGAGGCACTGGTGGCACATCCCGCAGATGATGTGCGACTCGGTCGAGACGATGTCGCCCTTCTTGAAGCCGTACCGCGCCTCGGTCACCGACCCGGTCTCGACGATCTGCCCCAGCACTTCGTGGCCGACGATGCGGGTGGTCTTGCCCTCGGCCTTGAGCGAATCGTGGATCATGTCCTTGAACGACGTCCGGAACCAGATCCCCGCGTCGGATCCGCACACGCCAGTGTACAGGACCTTCAGAATCACGTGCGCCGCATCCAAGGGGTAAACGTCTTCGTTCAGTTTCGGCTTGGGCACCCGGTCCTTGCGAAGCCCCGTCGACCTGTCCCATCCGTCTTTCCTGGTATCAAAAACAAGCGCCCACATGTCTTCCTCGACGCGGGCGCTCTCGGACGGGCCGTTACGGGCCACCATGGCGGCCCTCGTCGTTCGCGTCTTCGCGCTGCCGCGCGACTCGGCCGATTTCTTTCTCGTATTCGACTGTGTTCTTGTCATCTGTAATTAGTATCCCTTCGTTATGATGTCGCACACGCGACCCCGCGGACGGGACCGCCGTACAGCGTCGCCCCCCGCACCTCGACGATCGTTACCCCCACGACGTCGCCCGGCCGGACGCCAACCGCGGGAACTACCGTCGTCTTGAAATTGTCCGTTCTGCCGATCAGCCGGGACGGGTCCCCGTCGACAAATTCCTCCGCGAGCACCAGATGGCCGGTCCCGACCAGGGATGCGTTGATCTCGTTGGTAATTTTCTGCTGCAGATCGATGAGTTCGACGATGCGGTCGGTCTTGACCACCGAAGGCACATCGTCGGTGAGTTTTCGCTGGGCGTAGGTGCCCTTGCGCTCAGAGTACTTGAAGATAAAGGCGGAGTCGAAGCGAATGTCCTCCATCAACCGCCGCGTGTCCTCGTACTCTTCGTCGGTCTCGGTCGGAAACCCCACGATCACGTCCGTCGTCAACCCCAGGTCCGGTATCACCTCACGCATCTCGGCGACCAGTTCGCGATACGACGCGTTGGTATACGTGCGCCGCATCAGCTCGAGTACGCGGTCGTTCCCCGCCTGCAACGGCAGGTGGATGTGGCCGCAGATGTTCGGGTGCTCGGCCACCGCGCGGATCAGGTCGCGGGGAAAGTCCTTCGGATGCGGAGAGGTAAAGCGAACGCGTTCGATTCCCGGCACGTCCGCCACGCGGCGAATGAGGTCGGCGAACGCGACATTGCCGTGCCGGTACGAGTTGACGTTCTGGCCCAGGAGGGTGACCTGCCGGTACCCCTCGCGCACCAGCGCCCTCGCTTCGTCGATCACACCCTCCGGGTCGCGGCTCCGCTCGCGGCCGCGCGTAAAAGGCACCACGCAGAACGTGCACATGTTGTCGCACCCGCGCATCACGGCCAGCCACGCGTTGACACCCCCGCTGCGCACCGGGTCGACGCCCGAGTAGGTCTCCGTGCGCGACAGTTTGATGTCGGACACCGGAGCGCCGCCACCGCCGCGGGCCGCCGCGATCAGGTCGGGCAACCGGCGATAGCTGTCGGGTCCGGCGATGAAGTCGATGTGGTCGTAACCGTCGCGGAGGTCGTCCTTGAGGTTCTGCGCCATGCACCCCAGCACGCCGATCGTCAGCCGATTGCCATCGCCGCGACTCGCCTTTTCGTGACGGAGCATCTGGAGCCGGCCGTAGACCTTGAGGTGCGCCCGCTCGCGCACCGCGCACGTATTGAGCAGGATCACGTCGGCTTGTGCCGCACTGCCGGCAATCCCGTAACCTTCCTTGCCGCAGATCGACTTGACGAGTTCGGAGTCGTACTCGTTCATCTGGCAGCCGTAGGTCTCGATAAATATGGTGGCCGGTCGCGTCACTTGTTTATCCAACTGAGTATTGTTCAATGAGTTAGCTATCCGTGAGCAATCAAATAAATATACCAGATCGACGGGAGTTTTAAAAGGAGCGTGTCGCAACGTGTCCGCTCCGCTCCGAAGCCGCCTAACGGCCTGAAACGCAGGGCTTTACCACTATGCCCCTTATAAAAGAACGCCGGCGGCGAGCAGCGACGCGCCGGAACCCGTCTTGCCCGTGTGGAGCAGGCCGGTGACGCGAACGGGCAGCAACTGGTTGGACAGATCTCCGTCCGCGTCCACCGCCACCTTGACGTAGTTGTCCGAGAATCCGATCCAGCGCCCGTTCCCGTCGCGCTCCTCGAAGAGCACCCGCAGCGTCTCGCCTTCCCGGGCGCCGTAGTACTCGGCCTTTTTCATGTCGGCGATCCGGTGCATCGCCTCGCTCCGTTCCCGGATCACCCCGGCGGGAACCTTGTCGTCCATGTTCCACGCGCTCGTACGCGGCCGCGCCGAAAAACTGAACACGTGGATGTTGGTCCACGGCAGGGCGCGCATCAACTCGCACGAATTCTCGAACGCCGCCTCGCTCTCGCCCGGAAACCCCACCATGATGTCGGTGCCCAGGCCGAGCCCCGGCACGCGTTCCACCGCGTCTTCGAGGAACCGGCGGAACCCGGTCGAGTCGTGCTTGCGGCGCATCGCGGTGAGTATTCCCGCGTCGCCGCTCTGGGCGGGCACGTGGGCGTAGGGACAGAGCTTGCCGCCTTCAGCCATGTGCGCGATGACTTTGTCCTCGATCGTCGTGGGCTCTATGGAGCTCAGCCGGATGCGGTCGATACCGTCGACGTCACTGAGCGCGCGCAGCACGTCGGAGAGACGATAGTTACCGTCGCGGTAGGTCCCCATGTTCACGCCCGTGACGACCAGTTCGCGGTGACCGGCCTCGGCGAGCAGGCGCGCTTCTTCGACGATGTTGCCGAACTCACGGCTCCGCGCGCGGCCGCGGCTTCGCGGCACGATGCAGAACGAACAAACGAAGTCGCACCCCTCCTGCACCTTGAGGTTGGCGCGGGTATTCCACGGGTAGTGCCCCGCCTCGTCGATAGTGAAGGTGTCCTTGTCGACGGGGTTGTTGACGATCAGCGGTTCGGGGAGCTTGACGGGCTCGGGGATGATCTCGGCGAGACGGAGTTTGTCCGACGTGCCGACGATGTAGTCGAGGCCTTCGATTTCCTTCAGGTTCTCGGCGTCCGTCTGCGCGTAACAGCCGATCGCCGCCACACACGCGCCGGGATTACGACGGATCACCGAGCGGATCTTGCGCCGGCACTTCGAAGTGGCCGGCGAAGTGAGGTTGCACGTATTGACCACGTAGAGGTCGGCCGAGAGCGGGTCGTCGATGACCTCATACCCCCTGGCCATGAACTGGCGGGTCAGCGTGGCCGTCTCGGCCTGGTTGAGCCGGCAGCCGAAAGTCTCGAAGGCTATCTTGTACATCGGGATTGTTGCCCGTCCGTGGACGTGAAACGGCCGGTCCGAACCGTCGGACCGGCCGCCTCAATATACCAGATCGGGCGTCGAAAAGAAAGGCGGCCCTTACCCGGGACCGCGCCCAACCCGACGCTCTAGATCCTCTTGGTCAGGTTATAGACGGGTGTACCGTGGACGCTCTCGGGGCCGGTCGGCGAGCGCTCGAAGCCGAACTGCTCGACCTCGCGGAGTGCCCGCGCGAGAAACGGGCTCGCCGTCATCGCCATCCGCCGGCAGCCGTTCTCGAACGCATAACGCGCCACGTGGATCAGGAGCTGCTTGCCGATAGCCCTGCCGCGCTCCGCCGGGAGCACGGCCAGTCCGCGCAGCAGCAGCGTGATGCCCTTGCGCCGCACGGATATGGTACCCACGACCTCGCCGTCCTGTTCGGCCACCCAGACGGGTCCCTCTTCCATCCGCCGCAGGATGACCTCCAACGGCGGGGCGGCCGTCCGGAAGGCGCCGTCGGTGTAGTGCGATTTGTATTCCTCGAACGACTGGCTCAAAACGTCCTCGATCACCGGGGCGTCCTCGGAGTTGGCCAACCGGATGTCGATGTCCGCCCAGTTCGCATTGATATTCGGATTTCGCATAATCGATTCCAGCTCCTTTCGGCGCGCGACCGTATGAGCCGTCATCAGACAGGACCACGTACAGGTGTCAAGTTTTCGGTCAACGCAATTTGTTGGACAGAAGGCAGTGCAAAATGGATGCCCAAGTCTTTTTTATACGCGATGAACTGCCGAACTGGTTTTGTTGACCGGAGTTAGAGGTCAGGGAAGACGGCCCAGGGGCATGATATAGACGGGGGCTTCTTCTTCGGGCAGGTCAAGGACGCGGGAAACGGCGACGTCGTCGAACGCCCCCACCATTACGGTGCCCAATCCGAGGGCGCCCGCGAGGAGGTGAAAATTCTGCCCGACGTGGCCGACTTCCATGTGGACGTAGCGCGTGCCGCGCTCTCCGTATTCGTCGATGGTCCTCTGGTAGACGGCGGTCAGCACGGCGGCCGCGGCACAACGCCGGATGCAGTCCTGGCCGAGGCAAGCCTCGGCAAGGTCCGAGCGCAAGTCGACCGTGGCGACGCGGACGAGTTCGTGCGTGCGGAAGCGGTACTTGTAAACTCCGGTGGACAGGCGGTCGATCCGGCCGGCGACCAGGTACATTTCCAGAGGAAACGTCCCGCCCGCCGACGGCGCCGTGCGTTCGTTGAACGCACCCGTCACCCCCTGCGCCGCCCACAGAAGCTGTGACACCTGCTCGATGGACACCGGCTTGTCGGGGAAGATCCGCGTCGAACGGCGGCGGCGCAGCGCTTCTTCGATTGTCACGCCGGTCTTGAGCCGCGGCCGCGGGAGTTTAATCGCGTTTTCTTCGTTCACTCGTACGGAACACCTTTCTCTCGCGCATCTTTGAGAGCTTCCGCGTACCAATCGAGCTCTTCGAGGAAGCGCTGGATCCGTTTCGGGTACGCGTCGTCGACGGCGTTGCCGTCGTCGTCGAACGCCGCCTGAACTTTTGACACGGGAAACATCGACGGTATCGTCACCATGCCCACTTCACCCAGTATAGTCCTCAGGTGCACGGCGGCGCGCACACCGCCGAACGCCCCCGCGGAATACGACACGATCCCCGCGGGGCGCCAGAAGTATTCGTTCATGAAGTGGTCGATCAGGTTCTTCAGGGCCGGCGGGATGCTGTGGTTGTATTCGCCCGTCACAAAAACAAACGCGTCCGCCGATCGATACAGGTCGGCGAGGGATTCCATTTGCGAGGGCGCCTCACCCGCCGCGTACTCTTTGTACATCTTGTCGAGGAGCGGGAGTTTACGCTCGAGAGGATCGACCAGCTCGACGTCGTGGCCGCGCTCTTCGAGCTCCCGCTTGACGAACCGCGCCGCCTTGATACCCTGGCGATCGCTCCGGACCGACCCGTATAACACAACCATTTTCAAAGCCGCATCTCCCTCCTCGACTCGACTCGTCACTCTTCGAATTCGTGCATCGCCTCGATGAGCGCCGACTCGATCGCCGGTTCACCCATCCAGTGACCCGACGCTTCCGCGATCACCAGTGTCGAATTGGCCAGCTTCGCGTCGAGAGTATACGCCGTCACCGGCGGACACACCACGTCGTAACGACCATTGACCATGATTACCCTGATGTCACCCAACCGCCCCGCCTCGCGCAACAGCTGCCCCTCCTCGAGAAAACATTTGTTGGCCATATAGTAGTTTTCCAGGCGCGCGAATGCCAGCGGATTGTAGTCCGCCAGAAACTCCTCCACCTGCTCATCCGAAAAATTGAGCGCGGCGATCCGCAGCTCGTAACGCGCCCACTCGTACGCGTACTTCCTGCGCGCCGCTTCGTCCCCGCTCTCGATCAGCTCGAACAGATATTCCGGAAGCGGGCGCCGGTCCGGGTCGGGGAGAGAGGAGAGCAACCGGTCGTACGCCTCGGGGAAGAACGGCCGTACGCCGCCGTGGTAGAAGTGGTCGATCTCGGCCTCTGTCGCCGTGAAGACGCCGCGCAGTACGAGGCCCGAGACGTTGCCCGGCCAGGCTTCCGCGTACGCCAGGCCCAGCGTCGCCCCCCACGAGCCGCCGAATAGGACCGCCTTTCCCTCGACGCCGACGTGGGCGCGCAGGCGGTTGATGTCCTCGACCAGTTCCCACGTGTCGTTCTGTTCGATCTCGGCGTACGGCTCCGAGCGCCCGGCGCCGCGCTGGTCGTGGAGGATGATGAGGAATTTTTCCGGGTCGAAGAACCGGCGGTAGTACGGCGAGCACCGGCCGCCCGGACCGCCGTGGAGCACGATCACCGGCGTGCCTTCGGGGTTGCCGCACAGTTCGTAGTAGAGCTTGTGCACGTCGGAGACCTGCAGGTATCCCGTCTCGTACGGCTCGATCTCCGGCCACAACGGGGACCGCGCCGGCTCGTCCGCCGCGCCGCAGGATGCCGCCACAACAACCGCGAGTGTGAAAACAAAGAGAACCAATTTCAACACGCGAATCTCCTCTGCGATCCGGCGTCGCAGGCTACCTTCGAACCACCATCGGCCCCATCGGGCGGCCGCCCATCAAGTGAACGTGGAGGTGGTAGACTTCCTGGCCACCGTGCTTGTTGCAGTTGACGATCAGGCGGTAGCCGTCGGCGGCGATCCCTTCCTGCGCGGCCACCTTCGCCGCCACCGCGAGCAGGTGCCCGACGTCGGCCTCGTCCGCATCCGTAATGTCGTTCACCGTCGGGATGACCTTCCTGGGGATGATGAGAATATGCGTCGGCGCCTGCGGGTTGATGTCGCGGAACGCCGTCGCGCGATCGTCCTCGTAGACGATCTCGGCCGGGATCTCCTTGCGGATGATTCTGGAGAATATCGTCTCTTCCGCCATGGCGGCTCCTTCCTCGATTCGAGCCGGAATTTTATCAACTTTCGGGGGTTTGAATTGTCATATAATACAGAGGAGCGTCCGGCGCTCACCTGGATATTATATCAGACATATTTCCAAGACGTTAGAAATTCAGGGCACCCGAGAAGGAGATTCGACCATGCGCGTACGTTACCTGATTCTGGGGATGATCATCGGCACCCTGGCGATACAACCGGTATCGAGGCCGGCTGACGTTGTCGCCGGATCGGCCGAGGCGCCGCCGCTGGCCGTCCTGATGTCGTGCAGCGGGGAAGTAAGCATCGTCAAGACCGACGGGTCGACGATCAAGGGGACTTTCGGCATGCCGCTGGCCGCCGGCGACCAGATCCGGACCGGTAAGGGCGGCGGGGCGGACATCCTCTTCGAGAACGGCAACTACATATCCATCGGCGCCGAGAGCAGCATGCAGGTGAAAGGGTCGAAGATCCAGAAGGCCGGGCAGGACCAACCCGCCACTGAATCCAATAAGCCCATGGGAGACAATGGGTTCCAGGTGGCGCAGAACTTCCTGAAACTGAGCAGCGCCGAGGGCAGCAGTTCGATCGCCGGCCTGCGCGGGCCGGGAGACCAGGACACCGAGCTCCGCGCCGTTTCACCCCACAAGACGCGTATCGTCGACGGATACCCCACGTTCGAGTGGGAGTCGGGAGACCCGTCCGCCGAACTCCAGCTCACCGTCTACGACGAGGACGGCATCCACTGGGAAAAGACCGTCCAGGGCGTATCCGAACTCGCCTACCCCGACGACGCCCCCGCGCTCACATCCGGGCCTTCGTACTCGTGGAAGCTCGAATCGACCGATCCACTGCGCTACCCGCCGTTGAGCAGCCAGGCGGCGTTCTTCGAGATCATCCCCGTCGACGAGCGCAGCGACCTCGAGCACACCCTCGAGCGGATCGACCGCGACGGAAGCCTCGGCGACGCGAGCCGTCACGTGATGCGCGCGAGCGTGTACTTCAACCACGGGCTCCTCGCCAACGCCGTCGCCGAGACCGAGGCGGCGCTCGAGGTAGCACCCGGAGACAGCTCGCTCCAGGCAATCCTCGCCCGCCTGTACAGCCAGGTGGGCCGAACGGCCGAAGCCGCCGAGTTGTACGACCAGATCCTGGACAGGGACTAACGCCGACCGGTCCCCGGCAGGCCACTGGCGATGTAAAGACGCGTCACCAGCGGCTTGCCGCACCCGCCCCATTCCTGATACTCTCATTATATGGAACGTGAGGAAATCGCAGGCTACAAGATCGAGGGGATCCTCGGAGAGGGCGGCATGGGTATCGTCTACCGTGGCCGCGACGCGACCCTCAACCGCCCCGTCGCCATCAAGGTCATCCAGGCCAACCGGATCGGCGAACAGGGCAAGCAGCGATTCCTCCGCGAAGCCCGTGCGTGCTCGGCGATCAACCACCCCAACATCATCACCGTCTACGCGGCGGGCGAGGAAAACGGCAACCCCTACCTCGCCATGGAGCTCGTCGACGGTCAGACCCTGCGCGAGATCATCGACGATGGCCCCATGGAGTGGAAAAAAGCGATACGATGCATGATCGACCTCCTCGACGCGCTCAACCGGCTCCACGACGAAGGTATCGTCCACCGCGACCTCAAACCCGAGAACATCATGGTCACGCGCGAGGGCACCGTGAAGCTCATGGACTTCGGGCTCGCGCACCTGCAGGCATCGTCCACGCTCACCGAGGAAGGCGCCGCGCTCGGCACCGTGCCGTACATGTCGCCCGAGCAGGTGATGGGAAACAAGGCAGACAAGCGCAGCGACATCTTCTCGCTCGCGTCCGTGTTCCACGAGATGATTACCGGGCTACATCCCTTTCGCGGCGAACACCCCATGGCGGTGATGTACTCGATCCGTAACGAGACGCCGCGCGCGCTCAAACTCTCTTCCCAGGAACTCCCCTTCGGCATGCAGGCCGTGCTCGACAAGGCATTCGAGAAAGAGATCGACAAGCGCTACCAGGACGCCAGTACCTTCCGCGAGGAACTGGCCGAGCTGTTGCCCGAGGGTGCGTTGAGCGGCAGCCGCATCATGCCGGCGCCCGGCCCCACCAGCGGCCGCAAGAAACTTGTGCGCTTCGGGATCGTCTTCATGTGTAT